>DASZXM010000470.1:0-15360 GCA_035546415.1 Pseudonocardiaceae bacterium | reverse complement strand
ACGAGTACGGCAGGAAGTGCAGCCGCGCGCCCGCCTCGTGCGCCTCGACGACAGCGTCGTCGAACTCGCGGTCCAGCGGCGTGCGGAAGTGCGCCACCCAGCGGGCCGGCACGTGCTGGGGGGTGCCGGGCATCATCCGGGCCCTGCCGATCACCGAGTCCTCGCCCGCGTACCAGACCATGTAGTCGTCGTCGACGCCGTTGCCGACCTGCTGGCCGGTGTACCCGAACAGCTCGCCGAAGTACTGGTCGGCCTGCGGCGCGCGGTGCGTGATGAACTCCAGCCACACCAGCGAGTTCGGCATGCCCGCCAGGAACGCCCAGTCCGGTGCCAGCTGGCATGCCCCGTACACCGCCCCGGCCGGCGCGGCGATCAGCGCCATGGTGCCCACGCCGGGCACGGTGTGCGACGTCTCGATCGTGTTGCCGCCGAGCAGGTCGGAGTGTTGCAGCAGCGCGGGCAGGTCGGCCGTCGCCAGGTGCACCGTCCAGTCCGCCAAACCCCGGCGCACCGGTCGGATGCCGGCCACCGGCTCGCCGACCAGCGTGGCCACGTAGTACGGCTGACCAGCGCCGTCGCTGCGTTCCACGTACTCCCAGCCCATGGTCTTCTGGTAGAACTCCATCGCGTCCTGCGGCTGGCTGGTGGACAGTTCCAGCCAGCACGGGCTGCCGGAGACGGGGCCGCTGGGAGCAGGCGACATCTGACTGGTCGGGTGCATGTCGGCTCCCTCGGGGACGGCGGGTCTCGACCGGATGGTGGCACAGATTCGGCGGTCCCGGGCCAGTCGCGCGCCAGCCGGTCGATGGGCCGTGGTTCCATCGTCGGATGACAGCGGTGGGCTCGGGACAGCGGCGAAGTACCCCGCTGCTGGTGCGCCTACACCAACCACCGCCGTTGCGGCCCACGCGGTGGGACGGCGAGGCGCTGCGTGTGCTGTCGCACGGCGGCGGTCTGTTGCGCGTGCTCGGCGGTCCGGGCACCGGCAAGACGACGCTCGCGGCGGACACGGTCGCCGAACGCGTCCTGCGGCGCGGCGTCGACCCGGAGCACATGCTGGTGCTCACCGCGAACCGGCAGGCGGCGATCGCGCTGCGGGCCGCGATCAGCAGGCGGATCAGCGAGGGTACGGGTGGTCTGCGCACGGCGCACGGGCCGTTGGTGCGCACGGTGCACTCGTACGCGTTCGGCGTGCTGCGCCTGCGGGCCGCGTTGAACGACCTGCCGGCGCCCCGGCTGCTGTCCGGCCCGGAACAGGACGTCGTGGTGCGTGAGCTGCTGGCCGGCGACCTGGAGGACTCCGGTGGCGCGGACTGGCCGGAACGCATGCGGCCGGCGCTCGAACTGCCCGGTTTCGCCGCCGAGCTGCGGGACCTGTTGCTGCGCGCCACCGAACGCGGTGTCTCGCCGGAGGACCTGATCGAGCTGGGCCGTCGCCACGGCCGGCCGGAGTGGGTTGCCGCGGGCCGGTTCGGCGTCCGGTACGAGGAGGTCAACGCCCTGCGGGGTGGTGGGGCGCCCGCCCTGGACGCCGCCGAACTGGTCAACAGCGCGCTGATCGCGTTCGACGAGGACGACGCCGTGCGGGAACGGGAGCAGAACCGGGTGCGGCACCTGCTGGTGGACGACGCACAGCAGCTCGACCCGCAGCAGTTCCAGCTGATCGTGCGCCTCGGCAGGACCGCGGACGAGTGTCTGCTGTTCGGCGACCCGGACCAGACGGTGTTCTCGTTCCGCGGCGCCGACGCAGGCCTGATCGCCGACCTCGACCCGGACGGCGACCGCACGGTCGTCCTGCACACCGACCACCGCATGGCGCCCGCCGTCCGAACCGCCGTGCACCGGCTCACCGAACGGATGCCCGGTGCCGGTCCACAGCGTGAGCTGCACGGACCGGACACCGACGACGGCAGGGTCGACGACGGCAGGCTCGACGTGCGGCTGTTCGCGTCGGCGGCGCAGGAGGCCGGCTGGGTGGCCGACCAGCTGCGCCGCGCCCACCTGCTGGACGGCGTGCCGTGGTCGGACATGGCGGTCCTGGTGCGGTCGGCCGTCCTGGCACTGCCGGTGCTGCGCCGGGCGCTGCTGGCCGCGGGTGTGCCGTTGGCCGTTCCCGGTGACGTGGTGCCGCTGGCCCGGCACTCCGTGGTCCGGCCGCTGCTGGAGCTGGTGCGGATCGCCGGCGGGGCCGCCCCGCTGGACGAGGAGACCGCGATCATGCTGCTCACGGGGCCCTTCGGCGGCGCGGATCCGCTGTCCATGCGGCGGCTGCGGCGGGGGCTGCGCCGGTTGGAGTTGGCCGGTGGCGGTGGCCGGTCCAGCGGTGAACTGCTGGTCGAGGTGATCGAGTCGGCGGACGCGCTGGCGGCGCTGGAGGACGCCGCGACGGCGCCGGTCCGCCGGATCGCCGACCTGCTGGACCTGGCACGCCGGACGATCGCCGACGGGCTCAGCGTCGAACAGGTGCTGTGGGAGCTGTGGACGGCCAGCGGCCTGGAGCGGCGCCTGGTGGCCCAGTCCGCCCGCGGTGGCCCGAGCGGCGCGCACGCCGACCGGGACCTGGACGCGGTGCTCGTGCTGTTCGACCAGGCCGCCACGTACGTCGACCGGCTGCCGGGCGCCGACGCGGCCGCGTTCGCCGAGCATCTCGCGGCGCAGCAGATCGTCGGCGACACGCTGGCACCGTCGGCCCCGCTGGGCGACGCGGTCGCGCTCCTGACGGCGCACGCGGCGGCCGGCCGGGAGTGGACGGTCGTCGCGATACCCGGTGTGCAGGAGGGGCGCTGGCCGGACCTGCGCCTGCGCGGCACGCTGCTGGGCATCGAACACCTGGTCGACGTGCTGGCCGGTGTCGAGGGGCCGGTGGACGTGCTGTCGTCGACGGCGCCGCTGCTGGCCGAGGAACGGCGCCTGCTGCGCCTTGCCGCCAGCCGCGCGCGGCGGACGCTGCTGGTCAGCGCGGTGCGCGGGGAGGACGAGCAGCCGTCGCGGTTCCTGGACGAGTTGGACGGCACGGTGAGCGACCCGGACGCGGTCGAGCGACCGATCCGGCGGCCCGAACGCGGCCTGCTGCTGGCCGACCTGGTCGGTGAACTGCGCCGGGTGGTCACGTCCGTGGACGAGGAACTGGGCCGCCGGCAGCGTGCCGCCCAGCAGTTGGCCAGGCTGGCGACCGCGGGCGTGCCGGGCGCCGACCCGGACACCTGGTACGGCCTGGCCCCGGTGTCCACGGCGGAACCGCTGTTCGGCGCGAACGACAGCGAGGTCAGGGTCACGCCGTCCACCGTCGAGGTGCTGACGAAGTGCCCGCTGCGCTGGTTCGTCGAACGGCACGGCGGCACGGACACGATGGAGTTGCCGTCGATCACCGGCAGCCGGGTGCACGCCCTGGCCCAGGCGGCCGGTGAGGGTGCGTCGCGGTCGGAGCTGGAGGACGCGCTGGACACCGCGTGGGCGGAGGTCGACGCGGGTGCCCCGTGGTACTCCCGGCGCGAGCGGCTGCGCGTGCGGCGGATGCTGGACAGTTTCCTGAACTGGCTGGTCGAGTCCCGAGCCGAGCTGACGCAGGTCGCCGTCGAGAAGGACATGGACGTCAAGCCGGAGCGCCGCCCGGGCGGCCCGTGGCTGCGGCTGCGCGGCCGGGTCGACCGGCTGGAGGTGGACGCGCAGCGCCGGCCGGTCGTGATCGACGTGAAGTCCGGCAAGAACCCGCCCACCAGGGAGGACGCCCGCCGCCACCCGCAGTTGGCGGTGTACCAGCTGGCGGTGTCGCTGGGCGCGTTCAGCGACCTCGACGTGTCGACCGAGCCGGGCGGCGCGCGGCTGCTGTACGTGGCGAAACAGACGAAGAAGGGTCCGACGGAACTGCGGCAGGACGCCCTGGACAAGGAGGCGCTGCAGGGCTGGCTGGAGGTGGTCCGGGACGCGGCCGAGGCCTGCCTGGGCCCCACCTACCAGGCCAGGGAGAACACCGACTGCCCCCGCTGCCCGGCGCGCACCAGCTGTCCGCTGCACGAGGAGGGCCGACAGGTCGGTCAGTGACGGCGCCTATCGTTGCTGTTCCGGACTTGCTGTTCCGGACGCGGACGAGGCAGGAAGGCGGCAGGTGCGCGGGGACGCAGACGAGGCAGGTGCCCACGGATGATCCTGGTCGGACCCGGCGTCATCGCGGCCGAACTGGGCCTGCCCGCGCCAACGCCCGAGCAGGCCGACGTGATCGCGGCACCGCCCGAGCCGGCGCTGGTGGTCGCCGGTGCCGGCGCCGGGAAGACCGAGACCATGGCCGCCCGGGTCGTCTGGCTGGTGGCCAACGGGATCGTCGCGCCCGACCGGGTACTCGGTCTCACGTTCACCCGCAAGGCCGCTCGGCAGCTGTCCGACCGGGTGCGCGCCCGGCTGCGTCGCCTGGCCGGTTCGAAGCTGCTCGACCGTGTCGACCCGACCGGGGCGCGCCGGCACGCCGTGCAGACCAGCGAGCCGACCGTGCTCACCTACCACGCCTATGCCGGTCGGATCGTGGCCGAGCACGGGCTGCGGCTGCCCGTCGAGCCCGGTGCCCGGCTGCTCACCGAGACGGCGTCGTGGCAGATCGCGCACCACGTCGTCTCGACGTGGAACGACGACATCGACACCGACAAGGTACCGGCCACGATCACCAGCCACGTCCTGCGCATCGCCGGTGAACTGGCCGAACACCTCGTCGAGCCGGACGCGATACGCGACCACGCCGAACGTCTCGCCACGCTCATCGAGGAAGCGCCCAGGGGCCCCAAACAGAGCGACGCGCTGTCCAAGAAGCTCCAGGACATCGTTGCCGCCCAACGGTTCCGCGTCGCGCTGCTGCCGCTGGTCGAGGCATACGCGCAGGCGAAGCGGCGCCTGGGCGCGCTGGACTTCGCCGACCAGATGGCCCTGGCGGCGACGATCGCGCGCGACTACCCGGAGGTCGTGGCGGGTGAACGCGAGCGTTACGGCGCCGTGCTGCTCGACGAGTACCAGGACACCGGCCACGCGCAGCGTGTCCTGCTCCGGTCCCTGTTCGGTGCCGGCGACCCGCTGCCGGTGACCGCCGTCGGCGACCCGGCGCAGGCCATCTACGGCTGGCGCGGTGCGAGCGCGGCCAACCTGCCCCGGTTCACCACCGACTTCCCGCGCGTGGCCAGCGACCGGACGACGGCGCCCGCGGCGCGATACGGCCTGTTGACCAGTTTCCGCAATCCGGCCGAAGTGCTCGAACTGGCCAATCTGATCGCGCACCCGCTGCGCCGTGCCGGGCTGGACGTCGACGACCTCCGGTCCCGTGACGACGCGCCACCCGGCGACGTGGTGTGCGCACTGCACGCCGACGTGCACGCCGAGCGCGCGTGGCTCGCCGAAGCGGTGAAGAACCGGTGGCAGGCCGGGATCGACGAACACGGCACACCGCCGACGGCCGCCGTGCTGGTGCGCCGCCGGGCCGACATGGCCGACATCGCGGCCGCGCTGCGTGAGGTGGGCCTGCCGGTGGAGGTCGTCGGCATCGGCGGCCTGCTCGCCGAACCGGAGATCCGGGACCTCGTCAGCACGCTGCGGTTGCTCGTCGACCCGCTCGCCGGCACCGCGGCGATGCGCCTGCTGACCAACTCCCGCTGGCGCGTCGGCGCCGCCGACCTGGCCGCGCTGTGGCGCCGGGCGGCGGCACTGGGCGGTGTCACCGCGAAGTCCGAAGTGGATGGACTGCTGGCGGTCGTCGCGGACGCGATGCCCATCGAACATTCCGAACAGACCGGACTCGCTGACGCACTCGACGATCCCGGTGACCCGACCGCTTACTCCGTAGCGGGTTTCCGGCGCATCGCCGATCTCGGGGACGAACTCGCCGCGCTGCGCCGCCGGTTGGACGCGCCGTTGCCGGAACTGGTCGCGGAGGTCGAGCGCACCCTGATGCTCGACATCGAGGCGATGGCCCGTCCGGGCGGCATCGGACGGGTCCATCTGGACGCCTTCGCGGACGTCGTCGCGGAATTCGCCGCGGCGAGCCCCTCGGCGACACTTCCCGCTTTGTTGGACTATTTGGGCGTCGCCGAACGTGAGGAGGACGGGCTCACTCCGGGTGAAGTTCAGGTCGCGGAGGACCGGGTACAAGTGCTCACGGTGCACGCCGCAAAGGGCCTGGAATGGCAGGTTGTCGCCGTTCCGCATCTGGTGAACGGAGTCTTTCCGGGAGTTCGCCGGTCGGCTTCCTGGCTTCGTACGGTAACCGAACTACCCGCCGACCTTCGGGGCGACGCGGACGATCTGCCGACACTTCGGGTTCCGAACGGCTCGAATCGTAAGGAAGTCGAATCATTGCTGGTCGGTCACGACGACGCTTTCGAGCAACGACGCTTGATCGAGGACCGCAGATTGTGCTATGTGGCGCTGACCCGGTCCGAGCGCACCCTGCTCGTGTCCGGCCACTGGTGGGGCGAGACCGGCACCCGACCTCGTGGCCCGTCACCGTTCCTGCAGGAGATCCACGCCGGAATCGCTGTCTCGCCACACATCGGGACCGTCGACGAGTGGGCCGATCCGCCGGACGAGGACGCGACCAACCCGCTGTCCGAGTACGCCCGGACGGCGCAGTGGCCCGCAGACCCGTTGGGGGAACGGCGACCCGGGCTCACCGAGGGCGCGGAACTCGTCCGTGCGGCGATGAACAGGCCCAGTGAGTCGGCCGACGACGAGGACGGCTGGGCGCGGGACGTCGACGTACTCCTCGCGGAGCGCGCGGCCGCCGCCAATCGCCGGGAGCGCGTACTGCTGCCGGATCAGCTCACCGTCAGCCAACTGGTGCAGCTGGCCGGCGACCACGACGGTCTCGCCCAGCGGCTGCGCCGCCCGCTGCCGGCCCGTCCGAACCCGTCGGCCCGCCGGGGGACCGCGTTCCACGGTTGGCTGGAACGCCGGTTCTCGGCCAGCCGGCTGCTGGACCTGGACGAACTGCCGGGCGCCGCGGACGCGGACGACCTGCCTGCCGACACGGACCTGCGGCGGCTCCAGGAGGCGTTCCAGGCCAGCGAGTGGGGCGAGCGCACGCCGTACGACGTGGAGGTTCCGTTCGAGACGGAACTGTCCGGCATCACGATCCGCGGTCGGATGGACGCGGTGTTCGCCGATCCGGACGGCGGCTGGACGGTCGTCGACTGGAAGACCGGGGCACTACCGAACGCCGAGCGCGCGCCGGCACTGGCCGTACAACTGGCCGCATACCGGTTGGCCTGGGCCGCACTGTCGGGAACGGACGTACACCACGTGCGCGCCGTGTTCCACTACGTGGCGCACGACACGACCGTGCGCCCGCAGGACCTGCTCGACGCGGCAGGGCTACGCGCCCTGCTCGACGCCGTACCGGTGTTGGACAACAGCTGAGCAGGTCAGCAGTTGTCCGGTTGCGACTGTTGGGGCGTGTGCATCCCCTTGACGACGCGGTCGTAGAGGACTTCCTGCAGCCAGCGGCCGTACAGCGACGGTCCGAACTCACCGGAGCGGTCCTCCGGTGGCACGACCACCTTGGCGCCGGTGTCGTCGCTACCTGCGACGACACCCACTCCGTAGTAGTCCAGTTCGCTCATGCTCAGCGGCCACGGGTCGTTGACCACCGGTTCGGGAAGCACGACGGCGCACGGCGCGAGGCTGATCAGGGTGCCACAGGCGGTCAGCGCGCGGTCGGGTTCCGATTCCGTCACGAGGATGCCGAGCAGTTCGACGGCGGGCAGGGGTGAGCGGTCCGTGGGGCCAGGGTTGAACCAGGTCCGGAACCACGATGGATCGGGCTGGGGCGGCCAACCGTTCGACCGGCGCCAGCGATCCACTTCCTCGTGGACCCGAACCACAGCGGACACCCGGTACCCCAGGACGCCTACGTCGGGAACGACGACGCCGCGCCAGCCAAGTGCGGACGCGGCGTGCTGTGGCGATAACGGCACGTGCGCATCATAGCGCCCCCTGCCGTTGTGTCGACACTCCGAGTCGATTGCCATCATCGATTTTTCGTTAACAGTTGATCAAGATTGGGTTGCCGAACTACGGTTCGGTCACGCGGGAACACGATGTCGCAACGGTTGTCCGCGCATCACATGTGGCCTGGACCACTCCGGACACAGATCGGCGGGAATCCCGGCGGCGTTACGAGACCTGCGGAAATGATTCATGTCACCTTTGTGTATTCGGCGGCGTCGCCCAATTCTCCGGGAGCCGTTCGGTCCGGACGGCCGGGTCCACACGCGCCGGGAGGAGCAGGCGGAACACCGCGCCCGTCGCGCCCGGCGACGGTGCCTCGCACGTCAGGTCGCCGCCGTGCGCACGGGCGAACCCGCGGGCGATCGGGAGCCCGAGGCCCGATCCGCCGAACCTGCGGTCCCGCGCGGTGTCCAGGCGCACCAACCGATCGAAGATGCGTTCGCGATCCTGTACCGGCACACCGGGTCCGTCGTCGGTGACCAGCAGTTCGGCGAACGCGCCGAGTGGCCGGAGCCAGATGTCGATGTGCCCGTTGGGTTCCGTGGCGTGCCGGGCGTTGTCCATGAGGTTCGCCACGATCTGCGTGACCCGCGCCTCGTCCGCCCACACGGGCGCGGTCTGCCCGTGCACCTGCACGTGCAGACCGGGTGTCAGCACGCGGATCCGGTCCGCCTGGGTGTCCGCGAGTGCCCGCAGGTCAACGGATGCGCGGGTCAGCTCGGCACCGGCGTCGATTCGCGCCAGGTCCAGCAGGTCGTTCACCAGCTGACCGGCCCGCTGGGATTCCCTTACCAGCAACAGATGCAGCCGGTCGCGGTCCTCCTGCGGCGCGTCCGGCGACTGCTGCAGCACGGCCTCGGCCGCGGCCCGCACGCCGGCGATCGGCGTTCGCAGTTCGTGTGCGGCGTCCGCGACGAACCGCCGAGTGCGCTCCTCGGACGCCCGGGACGCCGCTTCCGCCTGCCGGGCCTGGTGTTCGGCGCCCTCCAGCGCGTCCAGCATGTCGTCGAACGCCGCCGCGGTACGGCCCAGTTCGGTCTCCGGCCGGGTGGGCGACAGCCTACGGCCGCGGCCACCACGGGCGATCGAGCGTGCCAACCCGGTCATCACGTCCAACGGGGACAGCGCCAACCGGACCGCCACCACCAGCACGATCCCGGTCAGCACCAACGCGATCAGCCCCACCAGCAGCAGCACGCGGCGCAGTTGGAGTTGTGCCTTGTCGATGGCGGACGACTCGGCGACCAGCGTCAGCCGCGCACCGCGCAACGGCGCGCTACGCGAATTCAGGGTGATGGTGGCCTCGCGCGCCGCTGTGCCCGCGCCCACCGAGGACGGCAGGCTGCCCAGCGTCCGGCCGTTGGCCAGCACCAGCCGGGCCCGGACGCTGTCGGTGTCCACCCGGTTCATCAGGGCCTGCGGACCGACCTGCTGCTTGGCCAGCAGCAGCGCGATCCGCTCGTGGTCGTTGAGCAGGGCGTTGAGGTCGCGGTTGGTCTCGGCCGCGAACACGGCGTCCACGACCAGCACCACCCCCAGCAGCACGGCGGCGAGCACCAGGATCACCAGCACGGTGACGCGCCTGCGTAGCGAGGTCGTCCGCAGCGGCCCCGGTCCCGGGGTGTCGTTCCCGCCACCCGGCCACAGCCGGACGGTCGTCACAGGTCCTCCGCGCGCAGCACGTAGCCCAGGCCGCGCACGGTGCGCAGCAGGCGCGGCCCGTGCGCCTCCAACTTCCGGCGCAGCGCGCTGACGTGCACCTCCACCAGGTTCGGGTCGTAGTCCTCGTAGCCCCACACGGCGGTCAGGATCTGCGTCTTGCTGACCACCCGGCCGCGCTGTGCCGCGAGGTACTCCAGCAGCCGCAGCTCGGTGGCGGTCAGGTCGACCACCCGCCCACCGAACATCACCACACCCGACTCGGCGTCCACCACCAGGTCACCGACCTGCACCGTCGTCGGCGTGCGGCCCAGCCTGCGCAGCACGGCGACCACCCTGGCCACCAGCTCGGCCAGGACGAACGGCTTCACGACGTAGTCGTCCGCACCACCCTGCAGGCCGCGCAGCCGGTCCGGCACCCCGTCCCGGGCGGTGAGCATCACCACACCCGCGTTGGTCGTCCGGCGCACCACGTCCAGCAGTGTGAACCCGTCCCGGCCGGGAAGCATCACGTCCAGCACCACCAGGTCCGGCCGGAACCGTGTCAGATCGTGTTCCAGCTCACGGCCGTCGCCCCGGCCCAACGCGTCGAACCCGTTGTCCCGCAGTGCGGCGCACACGGCCACGTTGATCGCCTCGGCGTCTTCGATGACCAGGATGCGGGCTTTCGTCACCCGGCCATTCTGCGGCCCGCACCGCCGGACAGCAGGTGACACGACGCCCGGCTTCAGCGTCCGTTCAGGTCCGGCGAAGTTCTTACGGCATCCCCCGGGGGCGACCGCGGACGGGTGTTCCACGTCGGTGTCTGCCATCCTGCATGGGTGACGGTTGCGCTCAAACCGGCCCAGCGACGCCTGGCCATCCAGGCGGCCGCAGGTCTGGCGTGCGTCGCGATCGTGATCGTGGCGCTGTGGGTCGTGTCCGGTTTCGCCGGCTCCCACGCATCGCCGACCAGCGGCTACCAGCAGGTCCAGGCGACGGTGACGAAGGAGGCGTCCTGCCAGGGCGCCGACCAGAACGACTCCATCTCGTTCGCTCTGGGCGGACAGCAGCACCAGGCGAAACTGGACGGCTGCGGCTACACGCCGGGCGAGAAGATGAGCGTCCTCGTCCCGGCCGGCTTCAACGGCTCCACCGTGATGCCGATGTCGGAGGCAGCGCCCGGCAACTCGTCCGGCTTGTCCCACCGCGTCGCGTTCGTCCTGTTGATCGTCGCCACGGTCGTCGGCGGCGCGTGCGGCTACCGGCTCTTCCGGCTGAAGGACGGGTCCGCAGGCGGTCCCGCGCCCGTCCGGCCCGGCCTCGGCTCCCTGTTCGGCCGCCGGCCCGCCCCGGTCCGTCCCGTCGGGGGTCCGGAGCCCGAACCGGACCACGACTACCACTCCGACATCCGCCCGGTGCCGCGCAACATCGACCCCGAGGCCACCGGCGTGGACTGGTTCGAGGACTCGTCCGCCCACATGTCACCCGTTCCGCCGCCGCCGGACGTCCAGAGGCGCGGCGACCGGACCTGAACCAGCGCCGACCACGTAGGCTCATGGCATGCCCTTGTCCGAGCTGCACAGGTTGACCCTTGCCAACGGCCTGCGCGTGGTGCTCGCCCCCGACCGCACTATCCCTGTCGTCGGCGTCAGCGTGCACTACGACGTGGGATTTCGGTCCGAGCCGGAGGGTCGCACCGGCTTCGCCCATCTCTTCGAACACCTCATGTTCCAGGGCAGTGAGAGCCTGGAGAAACTGGCCCACTTCCGGCACGTGCAGTCCTCGGGCGGCACGTTCAACGGCTCCACCCACCCCGACTACACCGACTACTTCGAGGTGCTCCCGTCCGCCGCGCTGGAGCGCGCGCTGTTCCTGGAGGCCGACCGCATGCGGGCGCCCAGGATCACCGAGGAGAACCTGCGCAACCAGGTCGACGTGGTCAAGGAGGAGATCCGCCTCAACGTGCTGAACAGGCCGTACGGCGGGTTCCCGTGGATTCCGCTGCCCGCGGTGCTCTATCAGACGTTCCCCAACGCGCACAACGGTTACGGCGACTTCACCGAGCTGGAGTCGGCGACCCTGGACGACTGCGCGTCGTTCTTCGACACGTACTACGCGCCGGGCAACGCGGTGCTCACGGTCGCCGGTGACTTCGACGTGGCCGTCGCACAGGACCTGGTGCAGAAGCACTTCGGTGACGTGCCGCGGCGCGCGGTCACCCGCAGGCCGTCGTTCGACGAGCCGCCGCCGACCGGTGAGCTGCGCAGCGAGAACGTCGACCCGCACGCCCCGCTGCCGGCGCTCGCGGTCGGCTACCGCCTACCCGACCCGGTCATCGACCTGGACAGTTACCTGCACTACGTGGTGCTGTCGTCGGTGCTCACCGACGGTGACTCGTCCCGCCTGCAGCAGCGGATGGTGCACCGGGACGCACTGGTCACCGACATCGGCACCGGCTGCGGCCTGTTCGGCGCCCCGCTGGACGCCCGCGACCCGGACACGTTCACCGTCACCGCGATCCACGCCGGCGACGTCGAGGCGGACCGGGTCCTCGGCGTGTTGGACGAGGAGCTGGACCGGGTGGCCGGTCAGGGCCCGGACGCGGACGAACTGGCCAGGGTGACGGCCCGCTGGACGGCGGCGCTGCACCGCGACCATGACCGCATCGTGTCCCGCACGCTGGCGTTCGGCAGCCTGGAACTGTTGCACGGCAAGCCGGAACTGGCCGCGGACCTGCCCGCGAAGGTAGCCGCGGTGACGGCGGAGGACGTGTCGGCGGCCGCCAAGGCGCTGCGCCCGGACTCCCGTGCGGTGTTGATCCTCAAGCCGGCCGGAGGTGCCGAGTGACTGCTGTTTCCCACCGCACGGCCGCGGAGATCGGCCACACCGAGCGCGGTCCCCGTCCGCTGCCCGCCCTCGGCGAGCAGCGCGCGGCGGTCGAGCCGGCCACCGTGGACACCGTGCTGGACAACGGACTGCGCCTGCTCGTCGTCCGCCAGCCCGCGGTGCCGATGGTGGAACTGCGGCTGCGCATCCCGTTCGGCGGCGAGGACCCGACGCACCCGGCTCGTGCCGAACTGTTGGCGGAGACACTGTTCACCGGCACGGCCACGCGCAGCCGGGTGCAGGTGGACACCGACCTGGCGCTGGTCGGCGGCGAGCTGAGCGCGGGCGTCGACCCGGAGCGGCTGTCCATCGGCGGCAGCGCGCTGGCCAGCGGCCTGGACCGGCTGCTCGACGTGCTCGCCGACGTGCTCACGGCCCCGGCGTACGCGGACGACGAGGTGGCCCGCGAGCGTGACCGGCTCGTCGAACGCATCACGATGGCCGGCGCGCAGCCAGGTGTGATCGCGCGCAAGGCGTTGCAGCGCAGGCGGTACGGCGACCACCCGTTCGCACACGAGATGCCGGAGGCGTCCGACGTGGCCGCCGTGACGCCCGAGCAGGTGCGCGAGCTGCACCGGGACTCGGTCGTGCCGCGCGGCTCGGTGCTGGTGCTGGTCGGCGACGTCGACCCGGACGCCACGGTCGGTCTGGTCACTTCGGTGCTGTCCGGCTGGCAGTCATCGCGAGCGGCGGTGGAACTGTCCCCACTGCCCAAGGTCACCGGCGGCGACCTGCTGCTGGTGCACCGCCCCGGCGCGGTCCAGTCGCAGCTGCGACTGTCGGCCCAGGCGATTCCGCGCACCGACCCGCGCTACGCCGCACTGCAGCTGGCGAACCTCGCCTATGGTGGATATTTCTCGTCCCGCCTGGTGGAGAACATCCGGGAGGACAAGGGATACACGTACCACGCGCGTTCCAGCATCGAGTTCACGCCCAGCGGCGCGACCCTGCTGGTGGACGCCGACACGGCCAGTGAGGTGACGGCGGCGGCACTGTGGGAGATGCGCTACGAACTGGGCCGGTTCGGCCTGGTCCCGCCCGACGAGTCCGAAGTGGAAGGTGTCCGGCAGTACGCGATCGGTTCGCTGCTGACGGCCACGTCGTCGCAGGCGGGCCTGGCGTCGCAGCTGGTCGCGTTGGCCGGCCTCGGCCTGGGCAACGAGTGGCTGCGCGAACATCCGGCGCGGCTGGCGCAGGTGACGGTGGACCAGGTCGCGGAGGCGGCACTGGAGTTCTTCGCGCCGACGGCGTTCACCGGTGTGGTCGTGGGCGACGCGGAGGCGTTGGCGAAGCAGTTGGCCGCGATCGGTGGCGTGGAGCTGCCGTGACGCTGTTCCAGCTGAACGGCCGGCCGCTGCTGTCGAGGGCGACGCTGCGGCGGTCGGAGCAGGTGCAGTCCGACCCGGAGGCGCAGGCGAAACTGTGGCCGGACGGGCGGCTGCTGCTCGTCGACCAGGGTGGTGCGGTGCCGGTCCGTGCGTCCCAGCTGGTCTATCAGCGGGCGGGCGACTTCGCCGACACGGCGCCGGCCGACGCGGTGCTGCTCGGTGAACAGGACGGCACCGGCTACTGGGCGGTGCGCCGGGACCGGGACGGCGGCTCGGACCGCCCGTCGTGGCGGGTCTGGGAAGGCCCGGAACCCGGCGACGAGGAACAGTGGCTGGACCTGCGCGCGGTCGGCGGCCTGCTGGACGACACGGACGCCGGCGTGTTCACGACGGCGATGGCAGTACTGAACTGGCACCGCATCGGCCGCTTCTGCGCCAACTGCGGCACGGCGGTCGACACGGTGCGGGCCGGCTGGGCAACGGTGTGCCCGAACTGCGGCCGTGAGGAGTACCCGAGGACGGACCCGGCAGTGATCTGCCTGGTACATGACGGTGAAGGCGACAACGGCACACACGTGCTGCTGGCCAGGCAGCCGTCGTGGCCGGCCAACCGGTACTCGGTACTGGCCGGCTTCGTCGAGGCAGGCGAGTCCCTGGAGGACTGCGTCGTCCGGGAAATCGGCGAGGAGGTCGGCCTGGCCGTCCGGGACGTCCGCTACCTGGGCAACCAACCATGGCCGTTCCCGAGATCACTGATGATCGGCTTCACGGCGGTCGCGGACCGCTCGGCCCCACTGGCCCTGGCGGACGGCGAAATAGCGGAAGCCCGCTGGATCAGCCGCGACCAGGTCAGAGAAGCACTGGTAGGCGGTGGCAAAGCAGGACGTTTCGGCCTACCGGGCGGCGTCTCGATAGCCCGGGCAATGGTAGAGGCCTGGGCCGAAGCCGACTGACCCGAAGCCGCCCGCAATCCACGGCCCCCGTCCGTGCAGAGCCGTTCCACGGCCCTGACGTGGCGCGCGGGTGGCAGTGGCACAGACCCCCGCCCGCGCAAAGCCCGTTCGCCACCAGCGCAGGCGGGGGTCTCGTGTGTCCCACCGCGGCAGGCCCCGCCCACCTGAACCCGACCCGCGCGGCCGTGCTCTGCGCCGCCCTGCCTACCTGGCCCAGCTCCGCCCATCCCAGCACCCGCCCGCAATCCCGTCCGGCTCGATCGCCTCCGCGTGTCGACCGCCCAGCGAGTTCCGCGCGATGCCACCTCCGCTCCTTCTATCGCAAACGTGAAGCCCGTTCGGGTGATCTTGGTGTCGTCCTGGGATTCGGTCATCCGGCGCGGTCGGCTCGGTTCAGCTACTTTCTGTGCGTCCATCGTCACTGGTCCACACGTCGCTGCTGCTTGAAACGGGGCCCGTCGTGAGAAAAGCGCTTGCCGCCACCACCGCGTTCGCTGTCAGCGCAGCGTTCGCCATCGCATCGTCGGCATCCGCCGCCACCCCGCCGACCGTCGGGGACACCGCCGGCGGTG
>DASZXM010000469.1:0-12934 GCA_035546415.1 Pseudonocardiaceae bacterium | reverse complement strand
CGAGCGTGTCTGGGCCTGGTCGGACTGGCGTCGTCGCCGTCAGCATGAAGCCCGGCTCAGCCATTACCGACGGCGGGGACACCCTCTCGATTAAGTGCCGTTGCAGTACTAGTAGTCCGAGCTCGAACAACAGCACGCCCGGCTTGGTGAAGCCTCGAGCCGGTCCTACGCCCCCACCCTTGGTCTTCGTGTTGTCGTAGCGCATCTTCAGGTACGGCACCGGCGCACGATCCAGTTTGGAACCTATCAGCCCCTGGTGGATGGATAATCCGAAACCGCGCCTCCTCCACCGCGTCCGCACCGGAAACGCGTAATGCCAGCCAGGAAACACAAGGTACTTCACGATCAACCGCCGCGAACCCGGCGAGCAGGATCAACGGCCGAGGATAAGCCAGCACTTCGCCGAACCGCTGGCGCACGAATCCCAACAATCGCCGAACCAGATCCGCGTCATATCCGTCGAGCGTGACCACCTATAGGACGTGACTATTGTCACCCGCTAGGGCGATCCCGCGGTCGAATCTCGACTCTGCGACCAATGCCAAGCGTTGTCCATGCCAGCAAGGGTTCAGCACCCGGCATCGCTGCCAGAAACCGGTCCGGACCTACTACGAGTCTCCTTGAAGTCATCACTAGCACGAATAGCCAGTACCGGCGTCTTGCCGGTAGCGCTCACTCAATTTGACGCCGGTACTGGAGTTGCCTATACGTCCACCATCGAACACTCGGCGACGTGAGGTCGGACCATCAGCTTCGGACTACGATCGATGACGCACGGAAGAGCGAGCAGGATAAAATGGCTTCCCGACTCGAGGAAACTCAATGCTGGCTCGGGGTTCACCGGCGATTGCGCGACGTTCACGTCGACCGACTCTTCCACTGAAGTGCAATTCGCGCCCTGATTGTCCCGAGCGCAACCTACCAGCCATTGACGTGATCTCAGCAAGATCAGCACGGTAGCCGATAACGGGTGGCGGACGCGCCTGACGTGGGGCGTCAAGTGAGCCTTTCCGGGTAACGGCTCGTTGCTCTGTGTGGTCATGTGGTGCGGTCGTGGTCGATGTGCAGCAGGACCAGGGCGGCAGCGACGATCTTGCCGATGCGCCACGGGCAGAGGCTGATGTTGCGCAACGCCTTGAAGGTCATCTTGAGCAGCGAGTTTCCGCGCTCACCGACCGCGCGTTTGCCGTTGTGGGCCTTGTTGTGCGTCTTCTGGTCGTCGGTGAGCTGACCACCCTTCGGTTTCTTGAACGCCACGGTGATCGTGTCGGCCTCACCTTCGTAACCCAAATCGCCCAGCGCGGGGCGGTTCTCGCCGGTCCAGGTCGCCAGCGCGGGAAGGAGCTCGCGGTGTTCCCGCAGCGCGGTGGTGTCGTGTTCGCGGCCTGGACGCACCTCGGAGGTCCACAGTGGCCAGCCGTCCGGGGCAGTGATGACCTGGATGTTCCCGCCGTGGTTGGCGTGCTTGCCCGACCACCACAGATCCACTCCCCGGGTGGGTCCAGGGGTGCGGCAGCGGTCGGTCTCGATCAGCGTGCCGTCGATGCTGACATGCTCGTACCCGGCCATCTTCGCCGCCAGCAGCGCCGATTCCAGCTTCGGTGCCCGAGCGGCCAGCACATCGACACCTTCGTGCAGGTACTCATACGCCGTAGACCTGCTGATCCCGTTGTCGCAGGCCAACTGCGCCACCCGGGTGCCGTCGAGAAACCATCGCAGCACCAGCACCGCCTGCTGCAACGTGGTCAGCGCCCGCCGCCCCGCGCGAGTGCCGCGGCGTGCGCGTTCGGTGTCGAACAGGCTGGTCAGGAACACCACCGTGCGCTGCCGCACGGGCAGGGTGGCCGTGTATGTCACACTTGTCACGCGCAGAACCTCTGTGAAGATGATCTCGGAAGGACCGTCTTCGTATCAGGGGTTCTGCGTTTTTCGGTTGTATCGCACCAGGTTCGGCGTGTCGTGCACCGACCCTGCCGAGCTACTACTCACCGTCACCGATGGTTACACGGAAAGGCTCAATGTTGGTGAGATCACCTCACTGTTGCCACCAATTTGCTGCTAGAGCTTGCCGTCTGTGCAGTTTCTTCATCGTACGTCATCTGCTCGCCATCGAAATCGATGGTGTGGATCTGCGTTCCGCTGGTATCACCAGTGACTTGGTAGGTGATTTCGCCGGACAAGCCGTCCAGGGCGTCTAGGTCGTTGGTGAAGGTCACGGACGGCCGATAGCTGATGTCGCAGCCGGCTGATCCGAAACATTCCTTGTCGGTAATCCTGAGATCGACCTTGAACATGGCGGGTGTGAGGCTGACCGTCGGTGTAGTGGGATCCGCGGTCACATACTGGGCCGGCTGGGTATCGGTTCCAGTGTCTGTCGTGTCGCCGGTGAAAGTTCTACCCGGGATGGAATTCGAGCAGCCAGCCACGACGACCAGGCCTGCGAAGGTCGTCAGAGCGACGGTCAGAATACGCTTCATGTTCTGTGTTCCGATCTGTCAGCGGTCCGGTAGAAGTTGCCAACGAACACCCGCTTACGTCATGGGCTCAGCGGGCCGGCGAAGACCAGTGTTTTGCCGCCGCCCAGTGAGGACACCTGGATTGTGATGTCCTTGGCGATTCTGGGGACCGAGAACGCTATTTTCCACGTCAACGTGTGGCCGGGGAGGATTGTCGCCATTGACGTGCCCACGTCGTTGGCTGAGTCCTCGACGTCCTGGTCCTGCGTGTTGCCGGACGTCGCCTCGTAGTCAAGGTCCATCGCGGGGAACTGTTGTTTCTTGTCGTTGTTCTTCACCGTGATCGCGAACGCCACCGCGCGTCCGGTTTGTTGCTGGACCATCGCCGAGTCGGACGGTCGGTACGTGACGGGCTTGCTCAGGCCGACCGACAGTGTCGGGCCGACATACGTGGTGCCCAACTTCAGGTTGACGATCTGATCGCTGTCGGTGGTCGCCGCTGGGAGGTCATTCGTGATCGCGTTCAGTTCCTGTTCCGCCTTGTGGACCTGGGAGATGCCGTACACCGCTTCGAACAGGGCCAGTGCGGCCAGTGCCAGTGCCGTCCAGGAGCGGACTTTTGCCGCGTGGCCGATGATGGCCAGCACGATGGTCGCGATGCCGAAAACCGCTGGCACGAAGAATTCGAACGCTGGTGTGAAAAGGCCGACGAGGGCGCCCACTGCCCCGGTGACCACCGCGATTGTCGCGACGACTGCCTGATTCGACCGTTGTTGGAGCGGTGCCGGATTCGGATGGCCGACGAAGGACATTGTGTCGCCTCTTTCACGGAAAACATGCCGCCGACGTATTCGCCCGATAGTCGGGCCGGTGCCGCTCGCCGTTACCGATGTCCATGAACTGTCCAGCCCACCGGGTGATGTTCGGTGGGTCGCGGACGACGGGCCGCGGCGTGGCACGATGTGATCGTCGTCATGCCGTTCGAGGACGGGAGTCGCGAGTGCCCATGTCGCAGGACATCGCCGGCGTCACCGTCGTGTCGATGGATGACACGATCGGTGTGTTGCGCAACGCCGACATCACCGTTGACGGGGATCGGATCGCCGACGTCCGGCCCTCGACCGCCGAGCCGACCGGGTTCATCGCCGTGCCCGGGTTCGTCAACGCGCACCTGCACACCTGGCAGACCGCGCTGCGTGGCATCGCCAGCAACTGGACGCTGCTGGAGTACTTCCGGTGGACGCACGCCGGGTTGGCGACGCACTTCACGCCCGCCGACATCCACGACGGCACGCTCGCCGGCGCGCTCAACCAGATCAACGTGGGCACGACCACGCTGGCCGACTGGTGCCACAACAACCCGACGCCCGAGCACACCGACGCCGCCGTCGACGCCCTGGAGCGCAGCGGCATCCGCACCACGTTCCTGCACGGCAGCCCGAAACCCGACCCGAAGCCGGGCGAACGACCCTACTGGGAGGTGCCGCACCCGAGGGCCGAGGTCGAGCGCCTGATGGCGCAAAGCCGTTTCGGGCAGGGGAAACTGATGAGCCTCGGGCTCGCCGTGCTCGGCCCGCAGTACGCCACCGTGGACGTCGTCGTCGCCGACGGTGAACTCGCCAGGGACGTCGGGCTGGTGACGTCCGTGCACCAGGGCGGCGGCCTCCCCCGAGCACCACAGGGGTGGCAGGAATTGCTGGACCGCGGCCTGCTCGGGCCGCACGTCAACATCGTGCACGGCCACGACCTGTCCGACGAGCGGCTGCGCCGGTTCGTCGACCTCGGTGTCTCTTTTTCCGTCACGCCGGAGAACGAGATGACGCAGGGACACGGCCACCCTCTCATCGGCAGGCTGCGCGACCAGCACGCCGCGCCGTCGCTGGGCGTCGATCTGGAGTCGTGCGTGTCGGGGGAGATGTTCACCGCCGCCCGCACCGCCCTGGCGCACCAGCGGGCCATGGACAACGCCGTCTACCGCGCCCACGCGAAGCCCGGCGAGCCGCCGATTCCGGATGCCCCGTCGCTGCGCACCGCCGACGCACTGCGTTGGATCACCGTCGAGGGCGCCCGGATGCTCGGCCAGCAGGACCGGATCGGGTCCATCACGCCCGGCAAACAGGCCGACCTCGTACTCATCGACGCGACCAAGCCGAACATGCAACCGGTCAACGACCCGGTGAACGCCGTCGTCATGCAGACCAGCCTGGCCAACATCGATTCCGTGATGATCGCCGGACGCTGGCGCAAGCGGCACGGCGAACTGCTCGACGTCGACGGCCGCAGGCTCGACCCGGAGACGTGGCTGGAACCGCTGCGGCGGTCGGCCAGCCGCCTGACCACCGCGATCGGACTGCGGGACTGACGTCAGGCGTCGATCTCGACGTAGATCGTCTCGTCGCTGCGGAACGCCGTGTCCAGCGCGGCGACGTCAGGACGCACGCCGGTCGCGAACTCCGTGACACGCATCGCGGCTGGGTCGAAACCGGCCGCACCGAGCACGTGGCGCAGCTCTGCCTCGTCGTAGATCCACCGGTGGCCGTACAGGTAGAAGATCTGGTTCATCATGAACGCCGCGCGTTCGGGCATGGCGGGGCCGAGGCCGATGACTTTCGCCCGTCGCCGGTGCTTGGCGAAGAACTTGTCACCGCTGACGTAACCCGCCGCGTAGCGGGCCAGGTCCGGCGTTGTCAGGCGAAGCAGGCCACCGGGCGCGAGCACCCGCCGGACCTCGGCCAGCCAGCCGACCGCGACCGGCAGCGGCACGTGCTCGATGAGGTGCTCGGCGTACACCCAGTCGACCGCGCCGTCCTCGAACGGCAGCGGCTCGGCGATGTCCAGTTGCGTGAACCAGCTGCTGTCGGCGCGGTAGAGCGGACCGGGTTCGGTCCTCATCGAGGGCGAGCGGACCGCGACGACGTCCGTACCGAGGCCCGCGGGATGCGCCGTGCGGAACGCCGCGAACTCGATGCCGCTGATGCCCAGGTCGGACAGGTCGGCGCGGGTGGTGGGCAGCTTGTCGGCGGCCACCGTCAGCGTGTCACAGCGGGCGATGGTCGCCGTCAGCTCGTCCATCGTGGCGCCGAGGCCGTCCGGGTCCTCCCAGTTCCAGCCCGGGAACCGCTCGTCAGTGGCCATGCCAGGAATCCAACACGGCCCGTTCCGTGGCCGACAAGGCCGCCGGCCACGGTGACACGAAGGTCAGCCGGCCGGAACCGGCAGCTCCGCCAGCGCCCGGTCCACCTCGTCCTGCGGCAGTTCGTGGTCGATGATCTCGCCCGCCAGGTACTTGCCGTAGGCCGGCAGGTCCAGGTGCGCGTGGCCGCACAGCGCCGTCAGGATCACCTTCTCCTCGCCGCTCTCCTTGCACGCCAAGGCTTCCTGGACAGCGGCGGCGAGCGCGTGGGTCGGCTCGGGTGCCGGGATGATGCCCTCGGCGCGGGCGAACCGGACGCCCGCCGCGAAGCATTCGTTCTGCGGCACGGCGATCGCCTCGATCAGGCCGAGCTCGTAGATGTGGGACAGCAGCGGCGACATGCCGTGGTAGCGCAGGCCACCGGCGTGGATCGGGTCCGGGATGAAATTGTGGCCCAGCGTGTGCATCTTCAGCAGCGGCGTGAGGCCTGCCGTGTCGCCGAAGTCGTAGGCGTACACGCCGCGGGTCAGCGACGGGCACGCCGCGGGCTCGACCGCCCGGATCACCGGCGACATCCGGCCGGCGAGTTTCTCCCGCAGGAACGGGAAGGCCAGGCCGCCGAAGTTGGAGCCGCCGCCGGTGCAGCCGACGATCACGTCCGGCACGTCGTCGGCCATCGCGAGCTGCTTGATGGCCTCCTCGCCGATCACCGTCTGGTGCAGCAGCACGTGGTTGAGCACGCTGCCCAACGCGTAACGGGTGTTCGGGTCGGCGGCGGCCATCTCGACGGCCTCGCTGATCGCGATGCCGAGGCTGCCGGTGGAGTCGGGGTGGTCGGCGAGGATCGCCCGACCGGACCGGGTCAGGTCGGACGGGCTCGGGTGGACCGTCGCGCCGTACGTCTCCATCATCAGCCGGCGGTAGGGCTTCTGGTCGTAGGAGGCGCGCACCTGCCACACCTCGCACTCCAGCCCGAACACGGCACTGGCGAACGCCAACGCGCTGCCCCACTGGCCCGCGCCGGTCTCCGTCGTCAGCTTCGTGACACCCTCCGCCGCGTTGTAGAACGCTTGCGGGACAGCGGTATTCGGCTTGTGCGAGCCGACCGGGCTGACGCCCTCGTACTTGTAGTAGATGCGGGCCGGGGTGTCCAGGGCGCGCTCCAGCCGACGCGCCCGGAACAGCGGCGAGGGCCGCCACAGCCGGTAGACGTCCAGCACCTCGCCGGGGATGTCGACGAACCGGTCCCCGGTGACCTCCTGCAGGATCAGCGCCCGCGGGAACAGCGGAGCCAGGTCGTCAGGGCCGACGGGCTGGCCGGTGCCGGGGTGCAGCGGTGGCGGCGGTGGCGCGGGCAGGTCCGGGATGACGTTGTACCACTGGGTCGGCAGTTCGGATTCGTCCAACAGGTACTTGGTCTTGTCCGCCATCGCGACCTCCGGCGTCGGTGCCCATCGAGTCAGCACCCAACGTAGATCGCCGTGTCAGTCCACGCCACCCTTCGTGCCGGGGGCCCACGGCACCTGCGGCGAGGCGTAGAAGTTGATGCCCTCGACCGTCCACCGAGGTCCCTGCTGGCCCAGCCGCTGCCGGAACGAGTTCCAGTTGTGCGTCGACTCCGGCGACCAGCCCAGCTCGGCCAGCGCGGGCAGCCGCGGGAACGCCATGTACTCGATGTTGGCCGTCGTCACCAGCGTCTCCGACCACAGCGGTCCCTCGACGCCGAGCACGGACTTGCCGGTCACGCCGGTCAGGTAGTTGCCCGGGTCCCAGTCGTAGGCGTCCTTGACCTCGATGTACGCCGCCCAGTTCTGGCCGAGCCGGGTGTCCGGCGTGTACTTCATGTCCAGGTAGGCCTTGTTCGCCGGCGCCATGATCACCTTGTTGCCGCGGGCGGCGGCCGCCGCCGTCGCCGCGTCGGTGGTGTCCGTGCCCCAGAACTCGGGGACGACGAACTTGGGCGGGTTCACCTGCGCGATGTCGTGCCAGCCGATGGCCGCCTTGTGCACGCCGGAGACGATCGGCAGCAGCTTACCCTCGAAGGTGGCGTAGTCGGCCGCCGTCGTGGAATGGGCCTCGTCACCGCCGACGTGCAGGTACGGGCCGGGGGTGAGCCGGGCCAGCTGCGTCATCACGTCCTGCAGGAACCGGTACGTGACGTCCTTGTTCACGCACAGTGAACTGAAGCCGACGTCGGTGCCGGTGTACAGCGGCGGCGCCGTGTCGTCGCAGTTGAGCTGTGCGTACGACGCGAGCGCGGCGTTCGTGTGCCCGGGGCCGTCGATCTCCGGCACGATCGTCACGTAGTGCGCCGCCGCGTAGGCCACGATCTGCTCGTACTGGGCCTGTGTGTAGTAGCCGCCCTTGCCGCCGCCGACCTCGGTGCTGCCGCCGTACGCGGTCAGGTTCGGCCAGCCGTTGATCGCGATCCGCCAGCCCTGGTCGTCGGACAGGTGCAGATGCAGGTAGTTGATCTTGTACGCGGAGATCTCGTCGATGTAGTGCTCGACGGTCGACACGCCGAAGAAGTGCCGGGACACGTCCAGCATGGCGCCGCGGTAGGGGAAGCGCGGCTGGTCGACGATGTGGCCGCCGGGCACGGTCCACGGACCGGGCTGCCGGTGTGCGGCGTCGGCCTCGGCGGGCAGCAGCTGCCGCAGCGTCTGGACGCCGTAGAACAGGCCGGCCGGCTGGTCGGCCGTGATGGTGACGCCACGGGAGCCGACGTCCAGCTGGTAACCCTCCGCGCCCAGGTCGTGCCGCTTGGCCACGCGCAGTGTGATGCCACCGTGCCCGAAGCCCACCACGGGCAGCGGGTAGCCTGTCGACCTGCGGAGTTCGCCGGCCAGCTGCTCGGCGATCGCGCGCGGCCGACCGCCTGCGGCGGAGATCCAGGTTGCCGGGGTGATCCGGTATGTGGCGTTCGACGGGACGACCGTGGCCGGCTCCGGCACGATCCGGCCGGCCATCGAGGGGGTCGCCGTCGAGGGGCCCGGACCCGCACCCCAGGCTGTGCCCGCGCCGCCGACCATCGTCAGCACCGCGAGGACGACGGTGAGCCTTCGTACGCGTCCTGCCGATCCCAGTCGCATGGTTCGCCTCCCGACCGACGTTCCCGCTGATGGTCCGCATGATGTCTACTCGCCATGGCCCGAAAGAGGTATAGACCAATGGGACGAATCTGCTCGTCAACGCGACCCATGTCGGTGACGAACGACCCGGAGTGGATTCGATAGGGTGAACGGGTCCCCACACGGATAATGCCGCGCTCACGCGACTGTGCACACAGGGAGCAATCGGTCATCGACGAGGGTCAGCTGATCGCCGGTCACTACCGGTTGTTGGAGCGCATCGGCAGCGGGTCGATGGGAGTTGTGTGGCGGGCCCGCGACGAGCGCCTCGAACGCGTGGTCGCGATCAAGCAACTGCTGCCGCAACCCGGCCTGTCCGACGAACAACGGCAGGACGCGCGCAAACGTGCCCTGCGGGAGGCGCGGATCGCGGCGCGCCTGCACCACCCCAATGCGATCGTGGTGTTCGACGTGGCCGAGCACGACGGCGACCCGTGCCTGGTGATGGAGTACCTACCGGCGAAGAGCCTCGCGGCGACGCTGGCCGACCGGGGCAGCATGCCGGCCGCCGACGTGGCCGCGTTCGGCAGCCAGATCGCCTCGGCGCTGGCCGCCGCGCACGCGTCCGGCATCGTGCACCGCGACATCAAGCCGGGCAACATCCTCATCACCGATGAGGGTGTCGCCAAGATCACCGACTTCGGCATCGCCCGTGCCCAGGGCGACGTGACCGTGACGCAGACCGGCATGTTCGCCGGCACCCCCGCCTATCTGGCGCCGGAGGTGGCCAGGGGACAGGACCCGACCTCCGCGTCGGACGTCTTCTCGTTCGGCGCCACGCTGTACGACGCCGTCGAGGGCGGTCCGCCGTTCCCGGAACGGCAGAACCAGCTCGCCCTGCTGCGGCTGGTCGCCGAGGGCAAGGTGCAGCCGCCCCGGCAGGCCGGCGTGCTCACGGCACTGCTGATGCAGTTGCTGCGCACCGAGGCCGCCGAGCGGCCCACGATGAGCCAGGCCAGCCGCATGCTGGCCGACCTGGCGTCGGCCACGTCGGACCGCCCGCTCACCCCGGCCGCCGGTCGCATCGCACCGACGCTGCCCGGCCTGCCCGCGCCCGACCCGGCCGGCGTCGACGCCAAGACGACGCCCGTCGAGCAGGCGCCCGTGGCTCCGCCGCTGGTCACGGCCCGGCCACTGCTGTCCGACCGGCCGGCCGCGTACCGGCCGCCGCCCAAGCCGACGGGTGCCGTGACCAAACCACCGGTGGACCGCAGACTGGTGCTGATCGCCGTCGTGCTGCTCGTCATCGTGGTGGTCGTGGTCGGCGTCGTGCTGCTGGTGAACAACAACGGCTCATCCGACAACCACGCCGGTGGCACGGGCGGTGGCGGCCAGACGCAGACGACCACGCAGACCAGCGGGAACGACACGTCGTCGACCTCGGCACCGGCCACGTCGACCTCGGCGCCGCCAGTTGGCCAGGCGGCCACCAGCGGCTCGATCGACTTCGGTGCGGCGGGCACCATGGTGCTCGACTACTACCGCAGCGACGCCAGCGTCGACAGCCGCTGGAACATGCTCAGCCCGGGCGCGCAGGCCCAGTTCGGCAGCGAGAGCGCGTTCCAGCAGTACTGGAGCCAGTTCTCCAGCGTCAGCTCGCGGGGCGAACACCCGGTACAGAAGAACTCGGACGGTTCGGTCACCGTGCCGGCGGACGTCACGGTGAACCAGGGCGGTCCCGGGTCGCCGGGCACGCACCACAAGGAACTGCGGGTGGTGCAGGAGGACGGGCGGCTGCTGATCGACGCGGACACCAGGTTCTGACCGGCGCCGCCCGGCGCCGGTCAGACCGGTCGATCTACAGTCCGGCTTCCTGGAACGGGATGATCAGCGCGGGCATCGGCCCGACCTGCTCGCCCGGCTGACCCTGGCTCTGGCGTTCGGCCAGCGCCTCGGGCTCGATGCTGAACAGGTCGGCCTCGTCGTCCTCGGCCTGTGCCGCGGCCGCCTGGTTGGCCTCACTGACCTTTCGGGCCGACTCGCTGGCCAGGCGGCGGATCTCGGCGGTCATGTCGGCGTTGGAAGTGCGCGGCTTGCCCTTGCGCCTGCTACCGGACCGGCCGCTGACCGCACCGGCACTCGCGCTGGCCGTGACGCCGGTACCGGCGCTGGATCTCGTCATGCTCCGGGACCGGCCGCTCACCCTGTGGCCGTGCGCGATGTAGTCGGCCAACATGTCTCGCAGCCTGGCGGCGTTCGCCGACGAGAGGTCGATCTCGTACTCGACTCCATCCAGTGCGAAACCCACCGTTTCGTTCGCACGACCACCGTCCAGGTCGTCGAACAATTCGACAACGGTCTTGCTTGCCACGGTTCCCCTTGTGTCCCGGTGCCAATTGGTGGCCGTGTTTTTCCGCGTCCCCGACTGCCGGGCGCGTTCGGCCTGCGCTGCAGGCAGGATACGAGAACAATCATCCTGCTGTCCGCACGGCACTGCCGTGTTGTCCCTCCAGTTTCCCACGGTATGCCGGTCCGGCGGGACAACGGTCACACGTGCTAGTGCGCGTAGTCGTAGAAGCCGCGTCCGGTCTTCTTGCCGAGCAGTCCGGCGTCCACCATGCGCAACAGCAGCGGCGGCGGCGAGTACAGCGGTTCCTTGAACTCCGCGTACATCGATTCGGCGACCGCTTTGGTGGTGTCCAGCCCGATCAGGTCGGTCAGGCGCAGCGGGCCCATCGGGTGTGCCAGGCCCAGCACGATGCCGTTGTCGATGTCCTCGGCGGACGCGAATCCGGACTCGAGCATCCGGATCGCGGACAGCAGATACGGGATGAGCAGGGCGTTCACGACGAAACCGGCACGATCCTGGGAGCGGACCACGGTCTTGCCGAGCACGTCCGTGGCGAACGACCGCGCGCGGGCCTGCGTGTCCTCGCTGGTCAGCAGGGACGGAATCAGCTCGACCAGCTTGAGTACCGGCACCGGGTTGAAGAAGTGCACGCCGACGACCTGCTCCGGCCGGTTCGTGACCATCGCGAGCTTCATGATCGGGATGGACGACGTGTTCGACGCGAAAATGGCGTCACGGGACGTGACCACCTTGTCCAGCGCCGTGAACACCTCGACCTTGGTCGGCTCGTGCTCGGCGACGGCCTCGATGACCAGCTGCCGGTCGGCGAAGTCGCCGATGTCCGTGGTGAACGTCAGCCGGTCCAGGGCGGCGTCGCGGTCACTCTCGGACAGCTTGCCCGACCGCACACCGCGCGCCAGCGACGCCGTGATGCGCCCCCGGCCGGCCTCCAGGGCGTCCGTGTTGATCTCGTTGACCAGGACGTCCAGCCCGGCGCGTGCACACACCTCGGCGATGCCCGAGCCCATCAACCCGGAACCGACGACGCCAATCCGGCTCATGTCACCCACGTGCAGATCCTTTCCCCGAACCGTTCACCTCCACCCTAATGGGCGAGGACTTCGGGCCCGCGCTCCTCCATGGTCGGATCGACGCGCCGTGCGGGTGGCCCGCCGGGTCGCGCCAGTCCGAAGTGGATGGTCGGCGACGCCGAACGGCCACCCGACGACGAAGGAGCTGGTCTAACTCGCGCTCCGGTACGTGGCCGGCAGGCGCCCCGGGTCGTGGTGGGCGTAGACACGGACCAGCAGTCGGTGCAGCTGGGCGCGTTCCTGCTCGTCCAGCGGCTCCAACAGGCGCTCGTCCATGATCTTCGTCACGGCCATCCGCCGGTCCAGCCGGACCCGGCCCTCGGACGTGATGGTGACGGCGTAGCGGCGGCGGTCCCTCGGGTCACGGTCGCGGCGCACCAACCCGTCGCGCTCCAGGTCGTCCAACACGGACACCAGGTCGCTCGCGTCGATCCGCAGCCGGGCGCTCAGGTCGCGCTGCGCGGCGGGGCCGAACTCGGCGAGGCAGCTCAACACGCCCAGGTGCGGCAGCCGCAGCCCCTGGTCGTCCAGGCTCCCGATCAGGCGCCGCGTCTCCCGCAGCAGCTGGAACATCACGAAACTGGGAAGCGCCAGCAGCGGCTCGGGGAACGTCAGTGCCGTACCGGGCTCCTTGGCTGTCACGGGAACATCATAGGAACGTGGCATACCGGCGAGTAGCTACTGGTTGCCGGGCAGCCCGGCGGACGTCGCGGCGAGCTTCGTCAGCTGGGCGTCGTTCGGGTTCGACCGCCCCTTCGCCCACACCACCTCGGTGAGTCGCACGGTCGTGTCGCGCACGGCGACGGTATATGCGGCGTTGTCGAACGACCCCG
>DASZXM010000468.1:0-3066 GCA_035546415.1 Pseudonocardiaceae bacterium | reverse complement strand
CGGCACGACCACGGCACGCGGCCGGTGCCGCTCGGGCAGGGCGTCGCGGTGCTCCGGCGTGTCCACCACCACGACGTCGGCCGCGCGCAGCGCCGCCGAGTCGATCATGGCCATCAGCCGCTGTCGGAGGCCGCCGTCCAGCCTGCGGTCCCTGGCCGTGGAACTGGCGCCGATCAGGTGGTCCAGCACGATCGGCGTGCCGCGGAACAGCAGTCGCGCCAGGTGCACGTCGAAGTGCCCCAGGTAACCGACCAGCACGATGTCCGGTTTCGGCGTGCGCCGCGCCTTGCGGGCCAGGGCGAACCACCGGCGCAGGACCGTCGCCAGGAACGCCGGCACCTTCGCCGCCCTGGCCAGTGCCTCGACGCGCGCCGCCGTGCCCAGTCCGAGTGGGACGTTGCACTCGTCGACGTCGACACCGCTGGCCAGCAGGCCCTCCGCGATCGTCGCGACGCGGGGATGCAGCGTGGTGTCGTACGTGCCGAAGACCAGAACGCGCATGATGCCGGGTACCCTAACGGTCGCGATCGACCATCCACTCACGGGCTGAACGAGGTCATGCCGGACCAACCTGTCGCGCCACCGACCGAGCTTCCGTCCCAGCTCACGGCCGCCGGACGGGGCGGCGGCCGGCTCGGCACGGTCAAGCGGGTGCTGGGCGGCCGGGAGGTGCGGTGGCTGTTCGTCGCGGTGGCCGTCGGTCTGGGTGTCTGGGCCGTGGTCGGGCAGTGGCACGACGTGCGGACGTCCCTGGCCGGGCTGGGCCCGTGGGTGCTGATCGGCGCGACCGCCGCGGTCGTGGGCGCGCTGCTGGCGTCGATGATGTCGTGGCGGGCGCTGCTGGCGGCGCTGGGTTCACCGCTGCCCGTTCGGGCGTCGGCGCACATCTTCTTCGTCGGGCAGCTCGGCAAGTACCTGCCCGGTTCGGTGTGGCCGGTGTTGGCCCAGATGGAACTGGCCACCGCGCACCGGGTGCCGCGCCGCCGCTCGGGCACCGCGTCGGTGTTGACGATGCTGGTGGCGCTGTTGGCTGGGCTGCTCATCGCACTGGCCACGCTGCCGTTCGTGAGCCACGTTGCCACCGGCTACCGGTGGGCGTTCCTCGCTGTGCCGGTCCTGGTGGCGTGCCTGCACCCGAAGGTGCTCAATCCGCTGCTGACCCGCCTGCTGCGCCTGGTACGACGGCCGCCGCTGGAGCAGCCGCTGACGTCGGCCGCCGTGGCGCGGGCACTGGGTTGGGCGGTCGTGTCGTGGGCGCTGTTCGGCCTGCACGTCTGGCTGCTGGCCGTGCGGCTGGGCGCGCCGGAGGGCAGAACGCTGGTGCTGGCGCTGGGTGGGTTCGCGTTCGCGTGGTGCGTCGGGTTCCTCGTCGTCCTGGCGCCCGCCGGCGCCGGCGTCCGGGACGTGTTGGTGATCGCCGTCCTCGCCGGGGTGCTCGGCACGGGTGGGGCGACGGCCGTGGCGCTGGTGTCCCGCGTCCTGATGTCGGTCGGCGACCTGGTCACCGCCGGTGTCGCCGCGTGGTCCGGCCGACGCGGCGCAGCGCCGGCTGCCCCCGCACCTGCCGAGTGACGTGCTGGACACCGACATGCTGGACACCGGGGACGTCCGGGTAGCCGACGTCGAGGGCACCGCACCCACGAGGCGGCGCCGGCACGTCGTCGGGGTCGGTGTGCTCACGCTGCTGGCGGCCACCTGTTACGGACTGGCCGAGTTCCAGCGGTTCGTCACGCTCGGCGCCGGAACGTACGACCTGGTGATCTTCGACCAGGCGGTCCGCTCGTACAGCCACTTCCACCTGCCGCTGTCCATGGTCGCCGGCGTGCACCGCGGCTTCGGCACCGACTTCTCGCTGTTGGGCGACCACTTCTCGCCGATCCTGGCGCTGCTCGCGCCGCTGTACTGGATCCACTCCGGACCGCAGACGCTGCTCGTCGCGCAGGCGCTGCTGTTCGCGGGCGCGATCCCACCGCTGTGGGTGTTCGCCCGGCGCGAGCTGGGTCCAACGGCGGCCTACTGCGTGGTCGTCGGCTACGCCGTGGCGTGGCCGGTGGCGCAGGCGGTGACGTTCGACTTCCACGAGGTCGCGTTCGTGCCGCTGCTGACCGCGATTCTCTTCGAACGTTTCTCGGTATACCGCAGGGATCGCGGTCGCTGGTGGCACCTCGTCCTCCCGGCCATCGGGCTGCTGGGCGTCAAGGAGGACATGGGCCTGCTGGTCGCCGGCTTCGGCGCCGCCGTGCTGGTCCTGTCCGCGCGCTGGGTCACGCCGCGCAGGCGCGAGGCCCGGTGGCTGGGTGCCGGGTTCGTGGTCGGCGGTCTGGTGGCCGTCGTCGTCACGATCGACGTCGTGCTGCCCGCGTTCGGCAGCAACCCGACGTTCTACTGGAGCTACGGCCGGTTCGGGCCGAACATGACCAGTGCGGCGTGGGACATGCTGACCCACCCGGGCACCGTGGCGACGACCCTGGTGACGCCCGACGTGAAGGTCCAGACGATGGTGGACCTGTTCGCCATCGCGATGTTCGCGGCGCTGTGCTCGCCGTTCGTGCTGATGATCCTGCCGTTGCTGGCCGAACGAATGCTGTCCGGCGCGCCCAACTGGTGGGGCCTGGATTTCCACTACAACGCGTTCCTGGTGGTGGCGCTGCTGTGCGCCGGGGTGGACGGCGTCGTCCGGCCGCTGCGCTGGTGGGCCCGGGGCCGGGCGCGGCCGCTGGGCGCGCTGTGGGCGGTGGCCGTCGCGCTGTTCGGCGTCAGCTCGGTGCACGACTTCGCCTTCGACCCGGTCCTGCACTCGTCGTCGTGGCAGCGGACCGCCGACACGCGGGCCGCCGCGGACGCCGTGGCGCACGTGCCGTCCGGGGTGACCGTGTCGGCGGCCAACAGCCTCGGCCCGTGGCTGACCGAACGCACGACCGTGGTGCTGTGGGACCTGGTGCCCCGGTGGACGCCGTGGGTGGTGGCCGACGTGCGGCGGCCGGTGTTCCCGTTCTGCGGCCCCGCGTCGCAGCAGGCCCAGGTGTCCCGGCTGGAGCGGGACGGCTACCAGGTCGTGTTCGCCGA
>DASZXM010000467.1:0-2095 GCA_035546415.1 Pseudonocardiaceae bacterium | reverse complement strand
CGCCGCCGAGGCCGCCGCGCTGGCCGCGTCCGCCCTGGCCGTCCCCGGCGACCCGGTGTGCTGTCACCTGCCGGTCGGCGTCGAACCCGGGTCACTCGACCTGGTGACCGCGCTGGCCGAACAGGGCCGGGAGGTGCTGCTGCCGATCGTGGTCGGGGCCGCGCCGCTGGAGTGGGCGCGCTACGACGGCTCGCTCGTCCCCGGACCGTTCGGGCTGCGCGAACCGGCCGGCCCACGGCTGGGGCCCGGGGCGATCGGCCGGGCCGCGTTGGTGCTGGTCCCGGCCCTGGCCGTGGACCGGGCCGGCCACCGGCTGGGTAAGGGGGGCGGGCACTACGACCGGTCGCTGCCCCTGGTCCGGCCGGGAACGCCGCTGGTCGCCGTCGTGCGGGACGAGGAGGTCGTCGACGCGCTGCCGGCCGAGCCGCACGACGTGGCGATGACCGCGGCCCTCACCCCGATCGGCGGATACCTGCCGCTCGGCTGACCGACGATCCGCTGGTCGACGTGATGTTCGTCGGTTTGTTTGCACCCGGTACGGTGTCTGGCGCATCATCGTATTGGCACTCTCACCTGTCGAGTGCCAGCCAAGGTTTTCTGGATCTCCGCGAGGGAGCCGAACGTGCCGACCTACCAGTACGCCTGCACGGCCTGCGGCCACCGATTCGAGGCGGTGCAGTCCTTCTCGGACGCGTCGCTCACCGAGTGCCCCGAGTGCTCCGGCAAGCTGCGCAAGCTGTTCGGCTCGGTCGGTGTCGTGTTCAAGGGCAGCGGGTTCTACCGCACGGACAGCCGGTCGGACGCCAACGGCAAGAAGGCGTCGAGCAGCTCCGAGTCGAAGTCGAGCGACAGCAGCTCGACGTCGTCCACTTCGTCGACTTCATCCGGTTCGTCCTCTTCGTCCGGATCGAGCTCGGCAGCATCCTCGTCTTCGTCGTCCGGCGCAACCAAGGCCGCTTCGTAACCCCTGAGTTGTCCACAAGCGGGCCAGCTGTCCACAGGTTGCGCCTGCTTGATCACGTTCGGTCGCGGATCTGCCTAACGTCGGTTCCGGCACGAGCGCTCGGCACTCCCGCCGATCGCCGCCACCCGACGAGGAGGCATCATGCGATCCCGATCTTCCCGGCTTCGGCTCGGCCCGCTGGCCAGCGACCGGATACGTGCCGCGCTGCGCGGCAGAGGCTGGCCCCGCACCATGGCGCTGCGCCGCATCGCCGCCGTCGGTCTCGTCGTGCTCGCCGGCGCGCTGGCGTTGCGCCCGGCCGGCGCGAAGGAGTCGGCTGACGTGCGGGTCGTCGTGGCGACCACGGACCTCGCGCCCGGCGCCACGCTGTCCGCCGACGACGTCGCGGTCCGCTCCCTGCCCGGTTCCGCCGTACCGCACGGCGCGCTGACCGCTGCCGCCATGGCGATCGGCCGCGTGCTGGCTGGCCCGGTGCGCGCCGGCGAGCCACTGCCCGACGTGCGCATCGTCGGCCCGGCCGACACCGCGCTCACCACCGGCGACCCGGACGCGGCCACCGTGCCGGTCCGGCTGGCCGATCCGGACGTTGCCGACCTGCTCCGGCCGGGTATCCGGGTCGACGTGGTGACGCTCGATCCCGACCACCAGTCCGATCCGGTGCTGGCCGAGAACGCGACCGTCGTGGCGATCCGCGGCACGACGGGCACCCAGGGGCAGTCCGGACGATTGGTGTTGGTGGCGCTTCCCCGGCAGTTCGCGACACAACTCGCAGCAGCGTCGCTGCGACAGCCGGTGACGGTTACGCTCCGCTAGCCAGGTGTGGTCCGTGTGGAGCACACCCCCACTTACGAGGAGCACACATGCTGAAAGGCTTCCGGGAATTCGTGTTCCGCGGCAACATCTTCGAACTCGCGGTCGCGGTCGTCGTCGGCACGGCGTTCACGGCGGTGGTGACGGCGGTGGTGACGAACCTGATCAACCCGATCATCGCCGCCATCGGCGGCCACAACATCAACGGCCTCGCGGTGCAGTTGGTGTCCGGCAACGACAAGACCATCATGCACTTCGACGCCGTGATCACGGCGATCATCAACTTCGTGATCATCGCCGCGGTCGTCTACTTCGTGTTCA
>DASZXM010000466.1:0-4687 GCA_035546415.1 Pseudonocardiaceae bacterium | reverse complement strand
CGAACGCTAAGGGCGGCTTGGGATCGGGGTGAGGGGGAGTCTGGTTGACCAGTTTCTCCGCTGTCGGTCGTCCTTGGTTTCGTTGGCGCACACGGGTTGCTTCGGTCGTGCGTCTGGCTGGTGGCCGGCGGTTCCGCTTCTCTCGCCACGCCCCGGTTGGTCTCGCCTGAGCTTCGTCCTGCGGCTGCCGGTTGGGCGCTCATCCCCGTTTTGTCGGTGGGGCGTGCGAGGGTTGTCTCATGGTCACTACCGAGGACGTGCGTGCTATTGCTACTGCTCTGCCTCGGACCGTGGAGCGGGTGGTCCGGGATCGGGTGAAGTTTCGGGTCGGGCAGTACGTCTACCTGGCCCTGTCGCGGGACGAGACTCTCATGGGGTTTGCCTATCCCAAAGAGGAGCGTGAAGCGCTCGTTGCTTCCGAGCCGGACAAGTTCTTGATGCCTCGGGAGTCTGATCTGCGCTACAACTGGGTTGTCGTCACCCTCGCTGCTCTTGAGCGGGACGAGTTGGCTGAGATCGTGACCGATGCGTGGCGGATGGTTGTGCCCAAGAAGGTTGCCGCCGCGCATCTCGGTGACTGATCACCACGTCGCCACCACCTCTGCCAGGCGCGCCAGTTCCTCCTCCGTGTTGTAGTAGTGGACCGACGCTCGTACCAGGTCTGGTACGCCGCGTGGTACCAGGTCGTACTGGTTGTTGCCGGCCAGGGCGATCGACGTGTTGATGCCGGCGCTCAGCAGTCGGTCGTGTGCTTCTGCCGCTGGAACCCCGTCGGTCGTGAAGCTGACGATGCCGCATTTGCGGATGCCTCGGTCCAGGACCGTGACGCCTTCGATGTCGGTCAGGAGGGCGCGCAGGTGTGCTGCCAGTGCCGTGACCCTCGACTCGATCGCTGGTAGGCCCCATTCCAGTGCGTAGTCCACCGCCACGCCCAGGCCCAGTCGGTTGGCTACATTGGACTCCCAGCTCTCGAAGCGCTTCGCGTCCTCGCGGACGCGGTATTCGCCGGGCGCCGTCCATTCCGCCGAGTGCATGTCCAACCGGGACGGTTCCAGTGCCGCTCGCAGTCTCGGGTGCACGTAGAGGAAACCCGTGCCGCGTGGGCCACGCAGGTACTTGCGGCCCGTGCCGGACAGTGCGTCGCATCGCAGGGTGGACAGGTCCAGTTGGCCCGCTGACTGGCACGCGTCCACCAGGAACGGCACTCCCGCCTCCTCGGCGATCTTGCCGATTTCCGCCACCGGGTTGACCAGGCCGGTGTGGCTGGGGACGTGGGTCACCGAGATCAGGCGGACCCGGTCGTCCAGGCGTCGCGTCAGATCCGCTATGTCCAGTTGGCCCGATTCGTCGTTGTCGACGAACTCCACCACCGCGCCGGTGCGGCGTGCCGTCTGCAGGTAGGCGATGGCGTTGCTGGTGTATTCCGTCCGGCACGTCAGGATGCGGTCTCCCGCACGGAACCGCATCGCGTAGAACACCGACTGCCACGCCGTCGTGGCGCTGTCCACCAGGGCGATGTCGTCGCTGTCCGCTCCGACCAGCTTGGCCAGCGAGTCGTACACCGCCGCGAGACGGTCCCTGGCCGCGTCCGCCGCCTCGTAGCCGCCGCCTCGCGCCTCCGCTCTGAGGTGGTCGATGACCGTGTCCGTCACCGTCGCGGGCGGCAGCGACGTGCCCGCGTTGTTCAAGTGGATCACGTCCGAGCAGCCCGGTGTCTGCGCACGGGCCCTTGCCACGTCGATGGTCACCGATCCTGAATACCCCAGCCGGCACATACCGGGCCAGGGCCGATCAGCTGCGGGTGGCGTGGGTAACGTGCCAGGGCCCCTCGTCAACCCACTTGGCCGACCTCCGTGATGTGCAGCGCGGCGACGCCCAGCTCATCCGATTCCGCCAGGTCGATCTCGCCGGAGATGCCCCAGTCGTGGTCGCCGTTCGGGTCGTCGATGATCTGTCGGACCAGCCACCGCTCCTCCGACTGGTCGATCATCAGCAGGTGCGGGCCGCGCGCGTTCGCGTCCGTGCCCATCTCGTCGTACTCGGCGAAGTACGGCGCGAGTGCGTCCTGCCAGGCCTCCGCGTCCCAGCCGGACTCGGCGTCCAGTTCGCCCAACGCCAGGTAGTCGCGCCGGGCGGCCAGTTCGACGCGGCGGAACAGCGCGTTGCGCACCAGCACCCGGAACGCCCGCGTGTTCCGCGTCACCGCCGGTGGCCGCGTGTCGACCTCGGCCTCCTCGCCGGGGCTGGTCAGCTTCTCCCACTCGTCGATCAGGCTGGAGTCGACCTGCCGGACCAGCTCGCCCAGCCACTCGACCAGGTCGGACAGCTCCTCGGTCTTCGCGTCGTCCGGGATCGTCTGCCGCACCGCGCGGTACGCGTCGGCCAGGTACCGCAGCACCAGGCCCTCCGAGCGGGCCAGGCCGTAGAAGCCGACGTACTCGACGAACGTCATCGCCCGCTCGTACATGTCGCGCACGACCGCCTTCGGTGACAGCTCGTGCTCGGACACCCACGGGTGCCCGCGCCGGTACGTCGCGTACGCCGCCCGCAGCAGCTCCTCCAGCGGCTTGGGATAGGTGACGTCCTCCAGCAGCGCCATGCGCTCCTCGTACTCGACACCCTCCGCCTTCAGCGCGTTGACGGCCTCGCCCCGCGCCTTGAACTGCTGCGCCGACAGCACCTGCCGTGGATCGTCCAGTGTGGACTCGATGACCGACAGCGCGTCCAGCGCGTACGTCGGCGACTCCCGGTCCAGCAGGTCGATCGCGGCCAGCGCGAACGGCGACAACGGCTGGTTCAGTGCGAAGTCCAGTTGCAGGTCGCCCACGATCCGCCAGCGCCTGCCGTCCGCGTCCGGTTCGGCCAGCCGTTCCACGACGCCCGCCGCGCGCAGCGCCCGGTAGATCGCGAACGCGCGCAGGATCAGTTTGCGCTGGTGAGCGGGCGGCTCGTGGTTGTCGGTCAAAAGGTGCTTCATCGCCGCGAACGCGTCGCCCGGACGGCTGATGACGTTGAGCAGCATCGCGTGGGTGACCGTGAAGCTCGACGTCAACGGCTCCGGCTCCGCCGCGACCAGCCGCTCGTACGTCGGCTTCCCCCACCCGATCGACCCCTCCGGTGGTTTCTTGCGCACCACGCGGCGCCGCTTCTTCGGGTCGTCACCGGCCTTGGCCAGCGCCTTCTCGTTCTCGATGACGTGCTCGGGTGCCTGCACGATCACCGAGCCGACCGTGTCGAAGCCGGCCCGGCCGGCGCGCCCGGCGATCTGGTGGAACTCGCGGGCGTTGAGCAGCCGCACCCGGGTGCCGTCGTACTTCGACAGGCCCGTGAACATCACGGTGCGGATCGGCACGTTGATGCCGACGCCCAGCGTGTCCGTGCCGCACACCACCTTCAGCAGCCCGGCCTGGGCCAGGCGCTCCACCAGCCGCCGGTACTTGGGCAGCATGCCGGCGTGGTGCACGCCGATCCCGTGCCGCACCAGCCGGGACAGGATCTTGCCGAACCCGGCCGTGAACCGGAAACCGCCGATCATCTCGGCGATCTGCTCCTTCTCCGCGCGGGTGGCCATGTTGATGCTCATCAGCGCCTGCGCGCGCTCCAGGGCGGCGGCCTGCGTGAAGTGCACGATGTAGACCGGTGCGCCGTGCGTGACGAGCAGTTCCTCGACGGTCTCCTGCACGGTGCTCAGCACGTAGCTGAACAGCAGCGGCACCGGCCGTTCCGCGGACGTCACCACGGCCGTGGGCCTGCCGCCGCGCCGCGTCATGTCTTCCTGGAAGAAGCTGACGTCGCCCAGTGTCGCCGACATGAGGAGGAACTGGGCCTTCGGCAGTTCGATCAGCGGCACCTGCCACGCCCATCCCCGGTCCGGGTCGGCGTAGAAGTGGAACTCGTCCATGATCACCTGGCCGACCGGCTCGCCCGGCGCGTCCGGGCCGGTGCGCAGCGCGATGTTGGCCAGGATCTCCGCCGTGCAGCAGATGATCGGGGCACCGCCGTTCACCGTCGAGTCACCGGTCATCATGCCGACGTTGGCCGGTCCGAAGATGTCGCACAGCGCGAAGAACTTCTCCGACACCAGGGCCTTGATCGGCGCGGTGTAGAAGGTCCGGCGGCCCTGGGCCAGCGCCGCGAAGTGCGCGCCAGCGGCGACCAGGCTCTTCCCGGAGCCGGTCGGCGTCCCGAGGATCACGTTCGCCCCGGACACGATCTCGATCAGCGCCTCGGACTGCGCCGGGTACAGCGTCAGGCCCTGGTCGGCTGCCCACAGTGAGAACGTGTCGTACAGCGAGTCGGGATCGGGTTCGGCCGGGATCAGGTCGGTGAGTGTCATGGTGGGTCGATCGTGCCACGTCGGCGGGGAACCGGCGGTGCGCGTCCGCTCGCACCGCACACCGCACGTGACGGGGACCGGCGGGCGTGTCGGGCACACCCGCCGGTCCCGTGCCGCGCCCTACCGGACGGTGAACGTGGCCGTGGCCTGCGGGTCACGGGACGACGAGCCCACGAACAGGCTCCGCTTCCCGGTCCCCAGCACCCACGCCCCGGCAACGTCCGACCACGACGACAACTGCTCGGCCGTCACGTGCAGGGTCACGGTCCGGGTCTCGTGCGGCCGTAGCGACACGCGACTGAACCCGACCAGCTTGTGCACGGCCTGCGGCACGCTCGCCGGCAGGTCCGG
>DASZXM010000465.1:0-2962 GCA_035546415.1 Pseudonocardiaceae bacterium | reverse complement strand
GGTGCCGGGACCCTCCGTTGACCGCCGGATGGTCCCGGAGCCCGGCGTCTCAGGACGGCAGATGAGCGTGGCGTGGTGTCCTGGGCTCCGTGCTCCACGGCTACGTCAGGTCGGGCATCTCATGGTGCGACTACGGGCGATGCTCCGCCGCGTGGTCGTGCAGGAGCGTCACAGTCAGCACCGTATGCCAGGCGACGTGCGCGACCGCGGGTGAAACGCCGGCGCGCGCCTCGGTGTCGGCGAGGTCGAAACCGGCGACAAACCGGGCGGCGACGGCGTCCAGCCGGTCGTCCAAGGCTGCGACGTGGTTGTAGAGCGCCCCGGGACGTACACCCAGCCGGCTGCCAACGTCCGCATGCCGAAGGCGGTGAGACCATCGCGCTCGATGAGTTCGGTCGCCGCGGCACCGACGAGCTTCGGGGCACTGTCCGGCCATGTCTTCACCGGCCCGGGTACCACCGGGCTGCAGTACGCCTTCCTGCTCGGCCTGATCCCCCTGTTCGCCGCAGGCCTGCTGGTCCTACCGGCACTGCGCACCTACCCACCGGACGTGGCCACCGCAGCCGCGACCGCCACCCTCATCGCCGATACGGCCGGGAAACGCGGTGGCTGACGGTCGTTCCGGCACCGTCGTCGGGTACCGGCCGCCGACTCACGACCATCCGGACCTGCCCTCGGCCACGTTGCCCCGCCCGGACCGTGTCCGGCCGGCCGGGATCGGGTGCGGATCACTGCCCGCCCACGCGTGCCCGTCGAGGAGAATCGGTGACCGGCTTGCTGTCCACATCGGTCGGCGGTGCCGCGATCGGGGCGGGGCATCGGTACTCACGGGAGCGGCCTTCGGCGTCCGCGGTGGCCTGTCGGACCACGCTCGCAGCCTTGTCGAGCATGCGGCGGCCGGCACCGTCTTCGCCGGCCTGGTCGTCGAGAAACGTCCATCGAAGTCGGAGCGGTTCGCGACCGAGGATGAAGCGGTCGCGTGGATCGACGCCATGAAAACCCTTGCCATGGTCGTCCGTGTCATGGAACAGGCGCTACGGGATGGACTGATCGACCGGAATCCCGCCCGCATCACCGGATGGCAACGGGACTACGCACGCGCCGAAGACGAACTCGACGACTCCCGATCGCTCGCCCTGCCCAACTGGCACGTGCTCACCACGCTGGCTGACGCGCTCGTGGCCAAGTCGGCGGACAACCACCGGGGTTGGGGTGACGAACCGGGGCGCGTGGTCCGACGCCGACCGCCAGGCCGCGGCGGACGCGGTTCGCGGCCGGTACGCGGGTGGCCGCAACACCGACTGACGTGGACCTGACCTGCGCCCGCGCCTGATGCCGTTCCCGCCCGACTACCGCTGGGCGTCACCGACAGCCGGGCCGGAACTGCTCCGCAGCGAGATCGGCGGGGTGAACAACCGCTGTTTCGGCGGCGCGTCCGGCGTCGCGATGCGCTCGATGAGCAGCTCGACGGCGAGCGCGCCCATCTCCGCCGCCGGCACGTCGGCCGCCGTGAGTTGGGGGTGGAACTGCTCCGCCCAGTACCGTGCGGCGACGCCGACCACCGAGAAGCGGTGCGGGATCGCCAGGCCGGCGCGTTCGAGGGCCCGCTGCACGCCGGGCAGCGCGGCCTCGTTCACCGTGACCGCTCCGGTCACCCCCGGATGGGCGCGCAGGAGGTCCGCCACGCAGGCCTCACCGGCCGCCGCATGGTCGGCACAGGGGAACTCGGCGCCGTCCACGGCACGGCGGGTGACTGCCTCGGCGAAGCCCTCGCGTGCCCGCACCGCCGGCCCGTAGCCGCAGTCGATCAGTTCCGCGGACCGGTTGATCAGCGCGATCCGCCGGTGGCCGAGGTCGGCGAGGTGGTCGACGCACCGGCCGACGAGCGCCGCGTAGTCCATGTCCACCCAGCACATCCCGTAGGGCGCGGCCGTGCGCCCGATGCCGACGAACGGCATGCCCGCCTCGCCCAGCCGATAGACGCGGGGATCGTCGAGGCGGATCTCCATCAGGATCACGCCGTCCACCCGCCGCCCGACGACGATCCGCTCGAAGGAGCGGTCGTGGTCACCACCGGACGGGGACAGCAGCACGTCGAGGTCCACCCGGGCGGCGGCGTCCATGACACTGGCGACGAACTCCAGCTGCATATGCGTCAGCCGGCCGGCGGCGGGCGGGATGACCAGGCCCAGAGTCCTCGTCCGGCCCTCCTTCAGGGCCCGGGCGGCCGCGTTGGGCCGGTAGCCCAGTTCGTCGATGACCTGCTGGATGCGCCGCCGGGTCGACTCGGAAACCGCACGCTTGCCGCTGAGCGCGTACGACACAGTGCTCCGCGACACCCCGGAGCGGCGCGCGATCTCCCCAATGTCCATCGATCCCCTTCGCCGTTCATGCCCGGACGACCTGGTAGGCCCCGGTGACCAGACTATCGTGGCACAGCTGTCGAATCGATTCACATCGCACTGGATCGGAGCCGCTACGCCAGAAGGCGTAGCAACGGTAACTGTTTATAGCCAGCGATCCTCAGCGTTGACGGCGTCCACCAGCGGTCCTAATGTCAATCGAACCGATTGCGCGAATCGATTCGACAGCGGTGCGGCAACCTCCAGCGAAGGGGCGTGCGGGTGATGAGTACCCATGATGGATCGCGCAGGAAGCGCCGGGGCACGGCGGCCGTTCTGGGAGCGTTCCTGCTGGCCGGCTCGGTGACCGCGTGCTCGTCGTCGGCATCGCCGGGCGCCGACCCCGGCACCTACACCATCTGGGATCCGTATCCGCAGTTCGACAACAGCTCAGCATGGGTGCACCTGCTGGACCGCTGCGGCAGCGGCGCGGGCGTGACCGTCAAGCGCACCGCGTTCGACACCACGGACCTGACCAACAAGGTCCTGCTGGCCGCCCAACAGGGCGACGCACCGGACGTGCTCATCGTCGACAATCCCGTCGTCTCGACCCTGGCCTC
>DASZXM010000464.1:0-2982 GCA_035546415.1 Pseudonocardiaceae bacterium | reverse complement strand
ACTACTCGAACTGACCGACCAGGACAACCCGGTGGTGCACGGCAGTCGCACCCGCGCGCTCGCCGCCGCCCGGCCCCTCCTGACCGCGGCGCAGGAAGCCGGGCAGGTCCGCGCCGACGTCACCATCGACCAGATCTTCGACATGCTCGTCGCGCTCGCCAAGATCCACGGCAACGCCGACTACATCGACCCCATGTTCCGAACCATGCTCGACGGTCTCCGTGCCTGACGACCCGGCGGCGCTCATCCGGTCCTCGGAAGTCAGAAGCTCCCGGGATCCGAAGGCGCGGGCCACGAAGATCGGGGGGCGACCGCCAGCACCACCGGATGCGCGACCGGGGTCACCACCGCGAACCCGACGACATCCACCTTGCCGGACGCGTCGACGGGCAACTGGAACACCAGGTCGCCCTGTTCGTCCGGCCGGTGATCGGCCCCGTAGACCAAGGGGCTGAAGTAACTGGACCCGTGCCCCACCGAAGTCGCGTGCCAGTCCGTCGCGAAACCCGAGTAGTACTGCCCCGCCGTCGGTTGAGCGTCGCCGTTCACGTTCGGCGGCACCGCCCACACCTGCTGTCCGTTCCACTGGACGAGCACCGGTCGATCCCCCGCGGCCCGCGTCCGCGCCGGGGCTCCCCAGTCACCCGGCAGGGCGTTGGATCGGACGAGCAGTCGCAGCGCGGAGGGATTGCCGATCCCGATCGCCACCGGCTGCACCGAGTTGACACTGATCCTAGGTCGCAGCTTGATCTGCAGGTGATGGTGGTCCTCGGTGCCGTCGGGCAGGTACACCTGGCCCTTGCACCAGTACACGACGCACGGGTGCACGGACGGCAGCGGACGGCTGACCAGCGCGGGCTCGCCGCACGCGTCCGACGCGGACACCTCGCCGTCGCCCAGCGGTGACGTCGGGTGCGTCGCGGGAGCGCTCCTGCTCGCCGGGCTCGCAGGCGCGGCCGTCGTGCCGGTCGGCTCGGTGTACCCCGCCGTCAACGACAACACCAGCGACACGACCGCAAGGCCGGTCACCAGCCCGAATACGCCGATCACCCTGCGTCGCCGCCGGGTGACGGGCGTGGCGAAACACGCCACCAACAGGACGATGCCGATCGCTGATCCCCACAGCGACGCGCTCCGCCACGTGCCGTAGGTGGAGTCGTACTGCAGGAAGTCCGCGCCCACCGCCAGGGCCCCGAGCACCGCCGCCAACGCGATGGGCAACACGACGGCCAGCCTGCGGCGGTGGCGGCCGCGAACCGCGATGTCGACGTCGCCGTCACCGCTCTCGTCCTGCCCGTGCCGACCCACGCTCCACCCCCACCGACCCAACACCGCCTGACCAACGATAAACGGTCAGCCGTCGGCCTGGTCCACAGCGCTCTGCGACGACGCGACGTACTCCCGCGAGGTGTACGCGGCCACACCTTCCCGGCGTTTCTGTGCTGCCGCAACAGGTCCTTCGTACCGTGCCCTCGTCGATCACGGGCTGGTCACCGGCTCGGATACGGCGGCCGGCCGTCCGCCTCGCGGTAGCGGTTCGCGATCTCGTGCACGGCCGTCCTGGCCTTCTCCAGGTTGTCGTGCAGCGTGCCCAGTCCGGTGACGAGCTCACCGAGAAGGGCTTCGTAGTCGGCGTAGCCGAACGAGCTGCCGGTCGGCTCGGAGAGCGTCCCCTCCGCACGTCGGGTCCTGTCGAACGCGGTGGGCCACTCGCCCTGATCGTCCCGATCGACAGAAAAGTCGTCCCCGTCGGCCATTCCACACACTCAACACAGGCACCCCAAGGGGGACAAGTCGTGCGAACGACGGACAGCCGTGGAGTGTTCACCCCACAGCGCCGGTGACCGCCTTGGCCGCGAGGTCGGTGATCGCGGCCCAGTCGCCCGCGGTGACGAGCGCGTCCGGGGTGAGCCAACTGCCGCCCACGCAGCGCACGTTGGGCAGCGCCACATAGTCGGCCAGGTTGTCCGGGGTCACGCCACCGGTGGGACAGAACGTCAGGTCGGGCAGGGGGCCTGCGAGTGCCCGCAGGTAGCCGGGTCCACCACTGGCCGACGCGGGGAAGAACTTTAGCTCGGTGAGGCCCATGGCCCGCATCGCCATCGCCTCCGTCGCCGTACCGACCCCGGGCAGCACCGGCACGCCGTGCTCGAGCATCGCGCCCACCAGGGCGGCGGGCGATCCCGGGGAGACGAGGAATCGGGCCCCGGCGCGCACCGCGTCACGTGCCTGTCCCGGATCGACGACGGTGCCCGCGCCGACGACCATGTCGGGGACCTCGTCGGCCACCTTCTCGATCGCCGCCAGCGCGGCCGGGGTGCGCAGGGTGAGTTCCATCGTCCGCACACCACCCGCGAGCAGCGCGCCGGCCAGCGGCACCGCGTCGGCGGCGTCGCGCAGCACGACCACGGGCAGCACCGGGCCGATGTCGAGCACCTCAGCCGCCAGCACGGAACATCTCCTTGATCACGGTGGCCGGGTCGTGCTCGGCCAGCCTACGGAAGGCCGTCCCGACCTCGGCACGGAAGCCGCCGTGCCCGGCCAGGTCCGCCGGGAGCACCACGCCGAGCGGGTCCGCCGTCGCGCGCAACGTGTCGGCGAGCGGGTCGACCAGGTCGATCGGGTGGCCGGCGGCGTCCCTCGGGTCGGTGACGTGGTGCAGCCACGCCGCCGTCGCCAACGCCACCCAGCGCGGCGTCCGGCCTGCGGCGAGGCTGTCGACCGCCGTGGCCAGCAGGCGGGGGCCGAGCTTCTGCGAGCCGTCCGAGGCGACCTGGCGGGTCGTGTGCCGCAGCGCCGGATTCGCGAAGCGCCGCAGGACCTCCCGGCCGTAGCCTGCCGTGTCCACACCGGACGGTGGGGTCAGCACGGGCCGCACGTCCTCGTCGACGAGGGCCTGGCACGCGGCACGCAGCAGCGGGTCGGCGACCGCGTCCGCGATCAGCTCGTGCCCGCCGAGCAGGCCGAGATAGGCCAGCAGGG
>DASZXM010000463.1:0-1914 GCA_035546415.1 Pseudonocardiaceae bacterium | reverse complement strand
GTCGCGCAGCCACTGGACCGCCGAACCGGTCACCGCGATGGAGCCCTCCAGCGCGTACACCGGTTTGCTGTTGCCGAACTGGTAGCACACCGTGGTGAGCAGGCCGCTCTTCGAGCGCACCAGCTCCTCACCGGTGTTCAGCAACAGGAAGTTGCCCGTTCCGTACGTGTTCTTCGCCTTGCCCGGCTCGAAGCACACCTGCCCGACCGTGGCCGCCTGCTGGTCGCCCAGGTCGCCGGACAGTGCCACCTCGCCGCCGAACGGGCCGTCCGCGCGGGTGGTGCCGTAGAGATCGGCGTTGCTGGACGGCTTGATCGCCGGGAGCATCGACCGGGGGACGCCGAAGAAGCCCAGCAGTTCGTCGTCCCAGTCGAGAGTCTCCAGGTTCATCAGCATGGTGCGGCTGGCGTTCGTGGGATCGGTGACGTGGGCGCCGCCGTCCACCCCGCCGGTCAGGTTCCACAGCAGCCACGTGTCCGTGTTGCCGAAGACCGCGTCACCGGCCTCGGCGGCCTCCCGTACGCCGTCGACGTTCTCCAGGATCCACTGGATCTTGCCGCCGGAGAAGTAGGTCGCCGGCGGCAGGCCGGCCTTGCGGCGGATCGTGTCACCGCGTTCGTCCCGGTCCAGGGCGGACGCGATGCGGTCGGTGCGGGTGTCCTGCCAGACGATGGCGTTGTAGTACGGCCGGCCCGTCTTCCGGTTCCACACCACGGCCGTCTCACGCTGGTTGGTGATGCCGACGGCCGCGAGGTCGGAATGGCTCAGATTGGCGTTGGTCAACGCCGTCTGCACGACCGAGCGGGTGCGCTCCCAGATCTCGGTCGGGTTGTGCTCGACCCAGCCGGCCTGCGGCAGGATCTGCTCGTGCTCCAACTGGTGGCGGGCGATCTCGTTGCCACCGTGGTCGAAGATCATGAATCGGGTGCTGGTGGTGCCCTGGTCCACAGCGCCCACGAAGTCAGCCATGACGTGCTTCTCCTCGGTCGGAACGGATCAGACGTTCTCGAAATTCTCCGGACTGGTCGGCACCCGACCCGGCTCCGGCGGGCCCTCGATGGGCAGGAACCGGCCGACACACACCTCGTAGAGCGCGACGCCGACGATCCCGCCGATGATCGGCGCGACTATGGGCACCCAGAAATAGAGGTGGCCGTACTGGTCGTGCCATGCGCCGTCGAACCCGGTCAGGAACGACGCCAGCCGCGGGCCGAAGTCACGCGCCGGGTTGATCGCGTAGCCGGCGTCCGTGCCGAACGCCATGCCGATCGCGACCACCAGGAAACCGATCGCCAGTGGAGCGACGCCACCGGCCAGGATGTTGTTGCGGGTGTCGGTGATCGCGACGATCACGAACAGCAGGATGGCCGTGCCGATGATCTGGTCGCGGAACGCGCCCCAGTCGCTGACCGGGGCGGAGCCGTTGCCCGGCAGGGTGGAGAAGATGAACTGCGACTTGACCGTGTGACCGGGGTCGAACTTGGCGAGCACCTCCGTGTAGTTCCAGCGCACCAGCAGCGCGGCCACGAACGCGCCGACGGTCTGCGCCAGCACGTACGGTGCGACCTTGCGCCATTCGAAACCCTTGAACACGGCCAGCGCGATCGTGACCGCCGGGTTGAGGTGGGCACCGCTGATCTTGCCGGCCACGTACACGCCGAAGGTGACGCCGAATCCCCATGCCCAGGTGATGCTGTCGTGGCCGCCGAGGCCGCCGGCGACCACCTGGGCCACGACGCCGACGCCGAACAGGATGAGGATCAGAGTGCCGGCGAACTCGGCGGCCATCTCCCCGAGCAGGCCGTGCTGCTTGAGCCGTTCCACCATGACTCCTCCTCGAGTGTGGTGTTGGAGACCGTGGTCCCTGAGGCTGGCTCGGACGTTAGGACCGGCGAAATAGCGGGTCAACGGACG
>DASZXM010000462.1:0-12551 GCA_035546415.1 Pseudonocardiaceae bacterium | reverse complement strand
CTCCAGGCCCAGCCGGTCCAGGCTGGCGTGCAGGGCCGTCCGCACCGTGTCGTACCCGTGGTCGGCGCCGCGCAGCTTCGTGGTCACCACGATCTCCTCGCGCGGGACGCCACTGTCCCGGATGCCCCGGCCGACGCCGGTCTCGTTGCCGTACCGCGACGCCGTGTCCACCAGGCGGTAGCCCATCCGTAGGGCGCCCCGGACCGCGACGGCCGCCTCGTCGTCGGTCATCCCGGCGGTACCCAACCCGAGCAGGGGGATCGTTCGACCCGTGTTCAGCGGCCTGGTCGGGACCGCTGGCGTCTGGTTCACTGTGCCTCCTCGGCTGGCGTGGCGATATGCTAGACGCTTCGACCAGCAAATACGGAGGGTGGATGGCCGGGGAGCGTTCGGGGCGTGGGCCGGGGCGGCCGCGTAGCGAGCGGGCCCGGCTGGCGATCCTCGCCGCCGCCGGTGAGCTGATGCTGGAGGGTGGCGTGACGGCCGCGTCCATGGAGGCCATCGCGGAGCGCGCCGGCGTGAGCAAGGCGACGATCTACAAGTGGTGGCCCTCCCGCGGCGCCGTCGCCCTGGACGGATTCCTCGCCCAGGCACAGGACACCATCACCGTGCCGGAGGGACTGTCGACAAGGGATGCGCTGCACTTCCAGCTGCTGGCGCTGATCCGGCTGTTCCGCGACACGCCGTCCGGGCCGCTCATGCGGGCCCTGGTCAGCCAGGCCGAGTGCGACGCGGAGATCGCCAGGGCGGTGCGGGAGCGCTGGCTGGCGCCCCGTCGTGCCGTCGCCATCCAGATCGTGCGGGACGGCGTCGCCCGCGGTGAGCTGCGGTCCGAGCTGGACGTCGACGTCGTGTCCGACCAGCTGTTCGCGCCGGTCTACCACCGGCTGGTCTTCGGTCACGCGCCCCTGGACGACGAGCTTGCCGACCGGCTCGTCGACCAGGCGATGGTCGGTCTGCGCGCCTGACCCCGCCCGACCCGGCCTGTTGTCTCGGCCACTTTGCCATGCGCCCTTAATTTCTAAACGGTAGTTTCAGAAATGTCCGAGAGGAGGGCGGCGATGACACAGCGTACGGGCCACGACGTCGACACGGACCGTTCCGAAACGATCGTGCTGCACGCCCGCGGGCTGCGGTTGGTGACGACGACGATGGCCTTCGCGTGCGGACTGGCGGTGGCCAACCTGTACTACGCGCAGCCGCTGCTCGCCCTCATCTCCCGGTCGTTCGCCGTGAGCCAGGGCGCCGCCACGGTCGTCGTGACGGCCACGCAGCTCGGCTACGCCATCGGGCTGGTCGTGCTGCTGCCGCTGGGCGACCTGGTGAACAACCGCAAGCTGACCTCGCGCACCATGGTCGGCACGGCCGTCGCGCTGGCCGTCGCCGCCGTGTCCCCGGACTTCCCGCTGTTCCTGGTGATGTCCGTGCTGATCGGCATCACGTCGGTCGTCGCGCAGATCCTCATCCCGTTCGCCGCGCACCTCGCGCCCGCCGCGCAGCGGGGCCGCGTCGTCGGGCAGGTGATGAGCGGCCTGCTGCTGGGCATCCTGCTCGCCCGCACGGTGGCCAGCCTGGTCGCCGCGGCGTGGGGATGGCGCAGCATCTACGCGATCTCGGCGGTGCTGATGGTCGTGATGGCCGTATGCCTGGCGCGCATCCTCCCGGACCGCCGACCCGACCACACGGCCAGCTACGGCGCGCTGATGGCGTCGGTCATCCGACTGGTCCGCACCGAACCCGTCCTGGTGCAGCGCGGCTTCAGCCAGGCGATGATGTTCGCCGCGTTCACGGCGTTCTGGACCGACATCGCCTACGAGCTGATCAACCAGCACCACCTCAACCAGGTCGGCGTGGGCGTGTTCGCCCTGGTCGGCGCGGCGGGTGCGGCAGTGGCACCGTTCGCCGGCCGGCTGGCCGACGCCGGCCACGGGCACGCCGGCCGCGCCGCCGCCATCGTGCTGGGCCTGGCGGCCCTGCTGCTGGCCGACTTCGGCTCCGGCAGCGTCATCCTGCTCGGCGTGGCAGGCGTCCTGCTCGACCTGGCCGTGCAGGGACACCAGATCGTCAGCCAGCGCGACATCTACTCACTGCGCGGCGACGCCCGGGCCCGGATCAACACGGTCTTCATGGGCATGGTCTTCGTCAGCGGCGCCGTGTCCTCGGCCGTGTCCGGCTGGCTGCACGACACGCACGGCTGGGCCGGTGTCACGCTGTTCGGCGCCGCGCTGCCGGTGCTGGCCGGGATCGTGTGGGTGTACGGACACGTACGGCGGCCCGTCACGGCCTGATCGGCACATCGGCCCCGTCCCGCAGGAACACCGGGATACGGTCCAACGGCGCGTCCGCGTCGACCGTCGTGCCGCCCTCGTGCTCCGCGGCGGTCCACGCGTCGGTCCACCGGGCACCGGCTGGCAGGTACACCGTCCGGGCCCGGGCACCCGCCTGGAGGATCGGCGCCACCAGCACGTCCGGGCCGAGCAGGAACTGGTCGTCCACCGACCACGCCGCGTGGTCCGCCGGGAAGTCCACGAACAGCGGGCGCATCGGCGGCAGACCCCGCTCGTGCGCCACCCGCATCTGTGCCAGCAGGTACGGCCGCAGCCGCTCGCGCAGCCGCATCGTCCGCTCGATCAGGCCGAGTGCCTCCTCGCCGTAGGACCACACCTCATTGGGTCCGCCGGTCATCTCCGGGCCCAGCGGCATCCGCGGGTCCCGGAAGCCGTGCAGCCGGAACAGCGGGCAGAACGCCCCGTACTGGAACCACCGCACCACCAGCTCCCGGTACTCGGGGGAGTCCGGGTCACCGCCGTGGAAGCCGCCGATGTCCGTCGTCCACCAGGGAATGCCGGCCAGGCCGATGTTCAGGCCGGCCCGCACCTGCGTGCGCAGCGACTCCCACGTCGGGTCGATGTCACCCGACCACACCGCGGCACCGTAGCGCTGGCTGCCCGACCACGCCGACCGGGACAGCAGCACGATCTCGTCGTTCCCGTCGGCCAGCAGGCCCTCGTAGAAGCCGCGGGCGTGCTCCACCGGGTAGCTGTTGAACACCTCGGCACCGGGGCCGCTGTGGAAGCGCAAATTGTGCGGGTGGCCCGGCTGGATCTCCGGCTCGTCCGCGTCCAGCCAGAACGCCGACACGCCGAGGTCCACGTAGTTCTGCTTGATCTTCGACCACAGGTACTCCCGCGCCGCCGGGTTCGTGGCGTCGTAGAACGCCACCGGCATCTCCACGTCGAATCCCTTGTCCCGCCACGGCGCGTGGAACGGCACGCCGTGCTCGGTGGCGACCAGGTACCCGTTGGCGGACAGCTCCTGGTAGTTCTCGCTCAGCGGGTTGACCGACGGCCACACCGACACCATCAGCGTGACGCCCATGTCCGCCAGTTCCCGCACCATCCCGGCCGGGTCGGGCCACTCGGCCGGGTCGAACCGCCAGTCGCCCAGGTGTGTCCAGTGGAAGAAGTCGACCACGATCACCGACAGCGGCAGCCCGCGCCGGTGGTACTCCCTGGCCACCGCCATCAGTTCGTCCTGCGTGCGGTAGCGCAGCTTGCACTGCCAGAAACCGGTCGCCCACTCCGGCAGCATCGGCGCGTGCCCGGTCGCGTCGGCGTAGTGCGCGAGCACGTCGCCCGGCGCGTCGCCGACGGTCACCCAGTAGTCCAGCTGGCGGGCGCTGTCGGCCACCCAGCGGGTGCCGTTCTCGGCCAGTTCCACTCGGCCCACGCCGGGCATGTTCCACAGGAACCCGTAGCCGCGGCTGGACAGCAGGAACGGCACGGTCACCTCGGCGTTGCGCTGCACCAGGTCCAGCACGAGGCCCTTCTGGTCCAGGCGGCCGTGCGTGCGCTGCCCGAGGCCGTACAGCTTCTCGCCCTCGTACGCGGCGAACCGCTGTTCCAGGCGCGCGTAACCGTTGGCCTGCGGCATGAACAGCCGTGCCCCCGGCCACCAGAAGTGCGACCGCTGCTCCGCCACCAGTTCCGCACCGGTGTCCGTGCGCACGAACCGCACCAGCGCGGACTTCCCGGTGTCGCTCGGCCGGACGTCGACGATGCCGGTGATGCCGCCGTTGGTGATCCGCGCGGTGTCACCGGTGACCGTGATGTCCACGTCGGTCGGTTTCGGCGGCAGCAGCGCGCCCGGCACGTCGTCCAGGACGTGGTGCAGCGCGGCGCGCACCCGCAGGCTGTCCGTGCCCCACGGCTCGATGCGCAGCACCTCGTGCCGCACGGTGACCTCGACGGCACGCCCGTCCCTGCGGATCATCCCGGTTCCTCTCATTCCTTGATGGCGCCGCCGGTGACACCGGCGACGACGTAGCGCTGCGCGATCACCAGCAGGACGGCCGCCGGGATGGACGCCAGCACGGCCGTGGCCATGATCCCGTTCCAGTCCGCCGTCTGGTTGCCGACGAACCGGTAGATGCCGACCGTGATCGGTTCGATCGTCTGGCCGGTGGTGAGCGTGACGGCGAACAGGAAGTCCGCCCACGCGAACAGGAACGAGAACAGGCCGGCGGTGACCATCGCGTTGCGGCTGACCGGCACGATGATCGACCCGAACGTGCGCCAGTAGCCGGCACCGTCGACCCGGGCCGCTTCGGACAGCTCCTTCGGGATGCCCACCATGAACGCCCGCAGCACCAGGATCGCGAACGGGATGGTGGCCGTGGAGTCGGCCAGGATCAGCCCGAGGTAGTTGTCGGTCAGGGCGAGCTTGCTGAAGATCGTGTACAGCGCGTTGGCCATCACGATGCCCGGCACCATCTGCACGATCAGCAGCACGAAGATCACCAGCGGCCGACCGGGCATGCGCAGTTGCGCCAGCGCGTACGCGGCGGGCGTCGCGATCACCAGCGACACGACGACCGCGCCGAGGGCCACGATCACGCTGGTCAGCAGGTGACCGGTCTGGCTGGACAGCGCCTCCCGGTAGCCGGCCAGCGTGCCGTGCACCGGGAACCAGTCGGGGGACGCCTTGAGCAGCGCACCACTGGGTTGCAGCGACGCGTTCACCATCCAGTACAGCGGGAACAGCAGCACGACGACGATCAGCACGCCGATCACCGTGCGGCCGGAACTCCATCGCGTCGTCGTCATACCGCCGCCTCCGCGAGTGTGGCCCGCGCCGAACGCAGGTAGAGCAGGCCGAACAGTGTCGTCACAACGATCAGGATGTTGCCGACGGCCGCACCCTGGCCGAACGCGAACTGACCGAACGACAGGTTGTACGACCACGTCGTCAGCGTCTGGCTGGCGTTCGCCGGGCCACCGCGGGTGACGACCATGATCACGTCGAACACCTTGATCGTGTAGACCAACCCGAGCATCAGCACGATGGCCGTGACCGGGCGCAGCAGCGGCCACGTGACGTTCACGAACCGCTGCCACGGCCCGGCGCCGTCCAGCGCGGCCGCCTCGTACAGCGTCGCGGGGATCGCCCGCAGGCCGCCGTGCAGGATGACCAGGTTGAACGGGATGCCGATCCAGATGTTGGTCAGGATCACCGCGGCCAGCGCCCAGTGCGGACTGGTCAGCCACGGCACCGGCCCGTGCGCGATGTGCAGCGCCCGCAGCACCGTGTTGATCACTCCGTGGTCGGCGTCCAGCATCCACCGCCACACGGCGCCGCTGACGACCAGCGGCAACAGCCAGGGCAGCAGGAGCAGCGACCGCAGCAGCCCGCTGCCCAGGAACCGGCCGTTGAAGAACACGGCCAGCGCCAGCCCGATGCCGAACTGGAACACGATCGACCCGACGGTGAACAGCACCGTGTTCACCACTGCCTTGCCGAACACCGGGTCGCCGAACACGGCGCCGTAGTTGTGGAACCCGACGAACGGTGCCTCACCGGTGTAGAACGACGCCACCGTGTAGTTCTCGAACCCCATGGTGATGTTGTTCACCAGCGGGTAACCGAAGAACACGACGACGTACACCAGTGCCGGAGCGAGAAAACCCAGTGCCACCAACGACTGCCGGAGTCGGCGCCGGCCGCGTGGCGCCGGCGCCGGAGCCGGCGTCACGCGGGTGTCCATCGTGGTGGCCGATGTCATGATCCCGCTGCCGACTGCTGCGCCTGGGTCAACGCCGCCTGCGCGGACTGCTGGCCGGTCAGCGACGACTGGATCGCGGTGGCCAGGGCCGTGGACACCTTGGGGTACTTGGTGCCCAACTGCGCCGTGCGGGACCGGGCCGTCTGCACCTCGTTCACGAACGACCGCAGGTTCGGGTACTTCTGCGCGAACACCGTGGCCGTGCTCTGCCGCGACGGGATGTAGTCGTGGCCGGCGTCCCAGCTGAGCATGTTGTCCTCGGACAGGATGCAGGACAGCACCTTGCCGGCCGCCGTCTGCGTCGCCGACCCGGTGGCCGGGATCGCCCCGACCTCACCGCCCAGCGCCACCACCGGCTTGCCCCCTGCCTGTGGTGTGGGCACCGGGATCACCCCGTAGTGCAGGCTCTTCGACTCGTCGAGCGTGGGCAGCGTCCACGAGCCGTTGATCATCATCGCGGCGTTGCCGGACGTGAACTGGTCGGTCACGTCGTTCTGGTTCCAGTTCACCACCGACTTGGACGCCGAGCCGTCCTGTACCAGGCCCGTCACGTAGGACAGCGCCTGCACGGCCTTGGGGGAGTCCAACTGGGACAGATCGCCGCCGTTGCTCCAGAAGAACGGCAGGAACTGCCAGGTGCCCTCCTCGGAGTTGGCCGCGGAGAACGCCAGACCGTACGTGGAACCCTTGGTCAGCTTCGACGCGGCCGCCTTCAGTTCGGCCCACGTGGTCGGTGGCGTGACGTGCGCGGCGGCCAGCATGTCCTTGTTGTAGATCAGCGCGAGGCCGTTCACACCGGGTGCCAGGCCGTACACCTTGCCCTGGTAGGTGCCCGCCTTGACGATGCTGTCGTAGTAGCCGGCCGTGGAGATGCCGTAGTCGGTCAGCGGCGTCAGCGCGCCGGTGCTGGCGATCTGCTGGAGTGTCGGGTTGTCGGTGAACACCAGGTCCGGCATGGAGTGCGACGTGGCGCCCTGCAGGACCTTCTGGGTCAACTGGTCCGTCGGCACGCTCTGCCGCTTGATGTCCACGCCCGTCTGGCTCTTGCAGCCGGCGAGGATCTTGTCCCACGCGGCGCTGCCCGACGCGTCGGTGTAGTAGTCCAGTTCGGTGATCGACGACGCCGAGCCGCCGGACGAACCCGACGGTGATCCGGAGCCGCATCCCGCGGCCACAGCCGAGACCGTGGCCACCGCGATGCCTAACGTGAGCGCGCGGCGGCCAGCCCCGCGCCAGTGCGAACCCGATGTGGCCATCTGCCTGCTCCTTCCTACAGCGGTCTGTTGAAGCGCTTCGACGATCGTTCGACGGCAGAGCGGGGTTGTCGGTACTGGTCAGCGTCTTGCGGTGCTCGCCCGTTCGGTGATCCTCGGCGAGAGCAGTCGAATCTCCGGGTGGGTCTCCCCGTTGAGCTGCCGCATCGCCATCTCGACGGCGGAGCGGCCCAGCTCGGCGGCCGGGATGGCCACCGAAGTCAGTGCGATGGCCTGGTTGGTCGCCATGTCGTCCGGGCACACGGCGACCACGGACAGGTCCTCGGGCACCCGGATCCCGCGCTGCCGCAGGTCGGACAGCAGCGCGGACAGCACGGCCTCGTTGTGCACGACCAGTCCCGTCGTACCGGGGTGCTCGGCCAGGACGTCGTCGACACAGGTGTGCACGGCGTCGTAGGACGGCGCGCACGCGTACGACGACGCGACGAGACCGCGCTCGGCCGCCGTCGTGGTGAAGCCGCGCAGGAACCGGCCTGCGTAGCTGGTGCCGCGCTCGTAGACGGCCGGGGAGGGGCCGACCAACGCGATCTCCCGGTGCCCGAGATCGGCCAGGTGCGCCACGCACTGCGCACCGGCCGCCGCGAAGTCCAGGTCCACGCACGCCAGTTCGAACGGCTGGTCCGGCACACCGATCAGCACGACCGGCCGGTGCAGCGCCCGCAGCACCGGCACCCGCGGCTCGGCGGCCTCGATGTCCATCACGATGATCGCGTCGGCGATGCTGCTCGCGGCCACCCGGCGCAGGCCCTCCGGGCCCTCGTCCTTGGTCAGCAGCAACAGGTCGTGGTCGTAGGCGCGTGCCGACGTCACGGCGGACGCGACGAACTGCATCACCACCGGGACGTTCTGGTCGGCACGCAGCGGCACCACCAGCGCCAGGACGTTCATCCGGCTGCTGGCCAGTGCCCGGGCACCGGCGTGCGGGTGGTAGCCGAGCTTGCGGATGCTCTGCTCGACGCGCCGCCGGGTCTCCAGCGAGATGGACCGCTTGCCGGACAGCACGTACGACACCGTGCTCGGGGACACCCCGGCGTCGGTCGCGACGTCGGCGATGGTCACCACGGAGTCCTCCTGCAGTCGAAGCGCATCGATGGTGCGTCAATGTAGGAGGCGCGACCGCGTTGCACAACCCCCACCGCGCCGAACTGTCGAACGACCAGGCCAGCGCTTCGACCATGGGGTCCGTTCGGGGTGCGACGCACGGACGGCCTTGACCCCTCCGGAACCGGCTGCGATAGTCCTGGCCGTCCCACCATTCGAATCGCTTCAACGCGCAGGAGTCGACGATGTCTCGTGCCGTTCGCATGCTCGCGCTGGTGTTCGTGCTGGCACTCGCGGTGCCCGGCACGGCGTACGCGGGCACCACGTACGCCTACCCGTTCCGCGATCCGCACCTGCCGCTGACGGCCCGGATCGACGACCTGCTCGGCAGGCTGACCCTGGCCGAGAAGGTGTCGATGCTGCACCAGTACGCGCCGGCGATCCCGCGGCTGGGCATCCCGCCGTTCAAGACCGGCACCGAGGCGCTGCACGGCGTGGCGTGGTCGACGGACATCCACAACAACGGGGCGGTCGTCACGGCGAACGGCACGGTGTTCCCACAGGCGGTCGGCCTGGCCAGCACGTGGGACCCGACGCTGATCAAGCGGGTCGGCGACGCCGTCGGCCAGGAGGCGCGGGGCTTCCACGCGGAGAACCCGGACGTGTGGGGCCTGAACCTGTGGGCGCCGGTGGTGAACCTGCTGCGCGACCCGCGCTGGGGACGCAACGAGGAGGGCTACTCGGAGGACCCGTACCTGACCGGCGTGATGTCGACGGCGTACGGCAGCGGCATCGAGGGTGACGACCCGCGGTATCTGCAGGCCGCGCCGACCCTGAAGCACTACCTGGCGTACAACAACGAGGCCAACCGCGACACGTCCGACTCGGTCGTGCCGCCGACGATCCTGCACGACTACGACCAGCAGGCGTTCGAACCGGCGATCGCGGCCAACGCGGCGACCGGCGTGATGGCGTCGTACAACCTGGTCAACGGCCGCCCGAACACGGTCAGCCCGGACCTCGCGTCGACCGAGCGGAGCTGGACGAACGACCGCCTGATGAACGTGACGGACGCGGGCGCGCCGAACAACCTGACCGGCAGCGAGGGCTACTACGCCACGCAGGCCGAGGCGGACGCCGCGGCGATCAAGGCGGGCATCGACAGCTTCACCACGGACGACACGAACTCGTCGATCACCATCACGGCCGTGCGGACGGCGCTGCGGCAGGGACTGCTGACCGAGGCCGACGTCGACAAGGCGGTCGGCGACATCCTGTCGATCCGGTTCCGGCTCGGCGACTTCGACCCGCCGGGCAGCAACCCGTACGCGTCGATCACACCGTCGGTGATCAACTCGCCCGCCCACCAGCAGCTGGCTCGCCAGGCCGCCGACGAGCAGATGGTCCTGCTGCGCGACAACGGGAACGTGCTGCCGCTGAACGCATCGGCGACGAAGCGGATCGCGGTCGTCGGCCCGCTGTCGGACACGCTCTACACCGACTGGTACTCCGGCTCGCTGCCCTACGCGGTGACCCCGGTGCAGGGCATCACGAAACGCCTGGGCGGCAACGGAACCGTGACCTCCAGCGAGGGTGTCGACCGGATCGCGCTGCGTGACACGTCGACCGGCCGGTACCTCACGGCGTCCACGGCCACCACCGGCGGGGCGCTCGCGGAGAGCGGCACGACGGCCGGCACCGACCAGTCGTTCGACGTGTTCGACTGGGGCAACGGCATCACGACGCTGCGTGCCGCCGCGAACGGCAGGTACCTGACGCTGGCCGGCGACCACACGCTGGTGAACAGCGAGGCCCAGCCCAACGGCTGGTTCGTGCAGCAGCAGTTCAAGCTGGACGCCCAACCCGACGGCAGCTACGTGCTCGAGTACGCCGGCAACGACGCGAGCCAGTCCTGGTTCGGGCCGGGGAAGTACGGCGTGGTGGGTGCGAACGGCACGCTGACGATCAGCGCGACCACCCCCGCGGCGGCGACGCACTTCACCAAGGACGTGGTCACCAGCGGCATCGACAGCGCGCTGACGGCCGCGAAGGGCGCGGACGCGGTGGTAGTCACGGTCGGCAGCATGCCGTTCATCAACGGCCGGGAGGACGACGACCGCACGTCGACGGCGCTGCCGGCGGCGCAGGAAGCCCTGATCGACGCCGTGCGCAAGGCGAACCCGCACACGATCGTCGTGCTGGAGAACAGCTACCCGACCACGGGCATCTCGGCGGCGGTGCCGGCGCTGGTGCACACGACGCACGCCGGTGAGGAGACCGGGGACGCGATCGCGGACGTGCTGTTCGGCGACTACGACCCGAGCGGCCGGCTGACGCAGACGTGGTACGCGTCCGACGCGGGCCTGCCGTCCATGCTGGACTACGACATCAGCAAGTCCGGCATGACGTACGAGTACTACCGGGGTACCCCGCTGTACCCGTTCGGCTACGGCCTGAGCTACACGTCGTTCCGCTACTCGAACCTGCGGCTGTCGTCCCGTGCGGTCGACCAGCGCGGGGCCGTGCGGGTCACGGTCGACGTCACGAACACCGGTGCGCGCAGCGGTACGGATGTCGTGCAGCTGTACACGCACGAGCGGCAGTCCCGGGTGACGCAGCCGATCACGCAGCTGCGCGGATTCGCCCGCGTGACACTGGCGCCGCACCAGACGAAACCGGTGACGTTGACGCTGAAGGCGGCGGACCTGAGGTTCTGGGACGTGACGCGGGACCGGTTCGTGGTCGAGTCCGGCACGTACGACGTGCGCGTCGGCGACAACGCGGACGACGTGGCGGCCTCCGCGCCGTTGGCGGTGCACGGCGAGGTCATCCCGCCGCGCGACCTGACGCGGACGACGCAGGCACAGGACTTCGACGACTACTCCGGTGTGACGCTCACCGACGAGAGCAAGGCGAGCGGCACGTCGGTGGCGTCCGGTGCGGGCGGCTGGGTCTCCTACGCGGACACCGCGCTGCCGCGGAATCTCCGTGGCATCACGGCACAGGTGGCGAACTCCGGCACGACGCCGGTGCACGTGACGGTGCGGTTGGACGATCCGGTGTCCGGTCCGGTGCTCGGCACCCTGACCGTGCCCCCGACGGGCGGCCACTACTCGTACGTGACGGCGACCGCCGCGCTGGCCGGCCGGCACGCCGGGAGGCATACGGTCTATCTGGTGTTCGACGGTTCATCCGATGTGTACACGTTCCGGCTCACCCGGTAGATATCGGTTTGGTGGCCTGTGAAGCGATTGTGAACCGCGTGGTCTAAGTTCTGCCCACATGACCACACCTTCCGACCCGAACGGCTACGGCCAGCAGGGGCTGCCGAACTTCCCGGCAGCCCCGCCGCCGATGGAGCAGCCGCAGGCGCGGTTCACCCCGCCGAACGAGATCCAGGCGGCGTTCTGGTGTTACCTGGCCGCGGCGATCGTCGGGCTGATCGGTGCCCTGATGCTGTTCGGCTCGCGGGAACAGCTCCTGGACACGCTCCGCGCGTCGAACACGGCCCTCACCGAGGACCAGCTCAACTCGGTCGTCAGCATCACGATCGGCTCGGTCGTGGCGGTCGCGGTCGTCTTTGCCGCCCTGTACGGCCTGTTCGCGTTCAAACTGCGCGCGGGCCGCAACTGGGCCCGGATCGTGCTCACCATCGTCGCGGCGCTCGCCCTGCTGTCCCTGCTGATCGGCGGCGCCGGCACGTCGGTCCTCCGCCTGGTCGGCGACCTGGCGGCGATCGCGGGCGCTGTCCTGTCCTACATGCCCAACTCGAACGCCTACATCAACGCGGTCAAACAGAGCGGCGTCTGACCCCCGCCACCAGAGGCATCACCGAATCGGCCGGCCAGCATCCCCACCGGCCGGCCGTTCCGTGACGTGGCGGCACCGGTCACGGTAGGTGAGTACCGCCAGGATTCGTTGCCACGCCGGGGACGACTCGGCGATCAGGGAGTCGATCAGCTTCAGTTCCGGTTGGCTGATGTCGTCCTCGTGTTCGATCCGCCAGGCTTCCAGGTCGTCGATGAGCCGGTCGACGCTCGGGTCGTACGGGTCCTGGTCCACGGCTCGGTCGCAGGCCAGGTACAGGCGGGTCTTCTCCGGGTCGTCGAAGCGGGCGTTCTTGTCCCGGACCCACTGTGGTGCGGAGTTCGGGTCCAGTGCCTGCATCAGGATCC
>DASZXM010000461.1:0-4040 GCA_035546415.1 Pseudonocardiaceae bacterium | reverse complement strand
AGGTTGCAGAACCCGTCCTCGTAGGTGCCGGTGCACCCGGGCTGGGTGCAGTGCCCACCGGGCACGGCGTGGGGCGCCGCCGCGACGGGGGCGCTGCTCACGGCGGCGGCCGCCCCGACGGCGGCCGCGACCGGCTGGGCGGCAGGTGCCATACCGCACACGGAGCAGAAGCCGTCCTCGATCTGTCCCGTGCAGCCAGGCCGAACGCATGCGGTCATGCCGTTGCCCCCTTCGCGGTGATCGCCTGCTGGTACCTGTTCAACGCCTTCGTCGCGGCACGTAGGTCGCACGGGATCGTCCAGAGCAGGTCGTACGCCTCCTGGTAGCGCACGGCCAGTTCAGCGTCCTCACTCAGCCGCAGCCGGGCCGCCTTGACCCGGTAGGCGTCCAGTCTGCCGCGCAGTTCCGAGCGCCGGTCCAGCAGTGCCGTTGCCGTGTCCTGCACGTCAGCTGCCCGTTCCCGGGCCCGGTCGGTCTCGGCGGCCAGCACGGCCAGTTCGTCGGCGACCAGGCCCCAGTCGTGCTTGGCGACCAGCGGCGTCAGACCGGCCAGGCGGTCGCGCAGCGGGCCGGTGCCGTTCGGGACCGGCGCGATCGCCGGGGCCGCGATCTTCTCCAGCACCAGGTCGTACGCTGCCCGCGCGTCGGCCTCGGCGGCGGCGACGGCGTCGATCGCGGCACTCGCCCGCGCCACCCGGTCGTCGTAGCCGGAGCGGACGGCGGCCAGGTCGTCCAACTTGCCGCGGACCGCGGTCAACCGGTGTGCCAGCCGCTCGACGTCGGCCAGGTCCGGCCGGCCGGAACCGGGTTCCCCCCGGTACAGGCCCAGCGGGTCGCCGAACGCCAGGGAGCGCAGGTCGGCCAGGGCGTCGCCGATGTCGTCGACCTCGATGAACAGCGGGTCCCGGATCTCGCCCAGACCCAGCGACGCCGCGGTCTCGCGGGCCCGGTCCAGCTGGGTGTCCATCGGGTCGAGCACGCGGACCACGGCCGACCACACCTCGTCGGTGGCCACGGCGATGTCGGTGGCGCGCTGGAACGCCGTGTCCATGTCGTCGACCAACTCGGCCAGCGTCATGCGGTGGGTGATGGTCGACGGGCCGGTAAGGTTCCGCTGGCCCAGCGGGATCTCCTCGGTGCCCAGTTCGACGGCGCTGCCGCGGAGCAGCGTGGCCAGCTCGGCCAGATCGGCCGGGTTCAGCCGGTGACGGCGCGTGCGGATCTCCTGGGCCTTGGCCAGGATCGAGCGGTACAGGCCGAACCGCTGGTACAGCAGTGCGACGTCGGTCTTCGCCGTGGCCCACAGCGACATCGTGCGGCCGGACAGCGCGGCTCCCTGCAGGAAACGGTAGCCGGGATGGTTCTCCAACGCGACGAGCGCCTCGGCGATCCGGTCACCGTCCGTCGTCAACCGCGTCAGTTCACGGTCGGCATCGTCCTGGGTCAGCGCGGGCATCGGTACGGCCACCATCGCTTCACGCCGTCGTCCCGCCCGTGCGCACTCCCCGGATCATAAGACCGGTTGTACCACCAGAACGGCTTCCACGGAGGCAAGATCACGAGAAAACGCCGGGTCGGCGGGCACGTTGACCCGGCGGTCAGTTCGGTTTCACAATGCGCCAGGAGTACGTCACCGGCGGTTGCGGCGTGGTGCAGTCCCCCTTGCCGCATTCGACCCGAACCCACGCTTTCGAGAACACGTCGTGCCACGGCGACAGCACGATCGCGGTGCCGCCGACCAGCAGGGTGCCGACGACGAAGACGACGACCCACACGTGGTGGAACCGCCGCCACAGCACCGGCGCGGACAGCACGGTCAGGATCAGCGCCACCAGCCACACCAGGGTGTCCACCGGGACGCTGACCAGCCCGAGCCGCCGCCACAGCCACGACCACCAGAAATGCATGGTCGCCACGAGCAGCCAGCCCGCCCCGGTCAACCCGAACAGCAACCAGGCTCTGGCCGGCCCGGCGGCAGGCCCGCGATAGGGCCTGACTCCGGACAAGCCTTCAACGGCCACGCCGCGCACCTCCCCGAGCGCCCCGACGAAAGGTGGCTTCCCCGCCACAACGGACAAGCATCCCCAAGTCACCGGGCAACCCACAAGGCGGCCACCGTGTTGCTTTTCAATCGAAATGCACGCTGTGTCGCCGATCCACTACCGAGTGAATGCGTTTCAGGACAATGCGGGCATCGAGAAAGGACATACGGGACGGTTGACCACCGGCCCGGCTGCGGGAGGTGATCAAGTACACCGTGCCACGGCGGCGGCCGGCGATATCGGGCGCTGAATTGAACGGAACACGCCAGAAATACGTTGCATACACAGGACGTTCAACATTCCGACACCAATGAAACGACTTCCGTTCACCCCGGGCCCGTGCGTTTTCATGCTCCTTTCCGGCGACGCACACAACCCGCTACTCTCCCGATGACCACCCCTTGCCCGGAGGAAACTGTGAGCACCCCGGATCCGAACGAGCGGAACAGACGCAAGAACGGCTGGCATCGTCGACGTCCACGGTCGGATCACCCGACGGTTCGGTGGCCGTCACCGTCGGCCCCGGTGGCAACCTGACCGGCCTGACCCTGACCGAACGTGCCTACCAGCAGCAGCCGCACCAGCTCGCCGCGCTGATCATGCGGCTGGCCGCCCAGGCGCAGCAACAGGTCGGCGCGCAGATGCTGGCGGCGTTCAGCGGACTGGTCGCCGACTCGCCCGCGTTGGACGTGGTGACACCGTTCCTGGCACCACAACCGGCCGACGAGGAACCGGAACCGCCCGCGCCGCACCCGGACGAGCCGTTCGACGCGCACCCTGGCGGCTACGGCCCACCGGTCACCCAGCCGCCACCCACCGGTGAGATCCAACGGCGGCCGCGCCGCAGGCCGGACCCCGGCCAGGACGTCGAACCCGACTACGACGAAGGCGATTTCTGAAACCCCGGAGGAATTGACATGGCAGACGGTTCCGGGTACCAGGTCACGGCCACCGATCTGGACACGTTCGCGGATTATCTGACCAATACCACCGCGGGCGAGATAGTGACCGGGCCGGGAGGACCGGTTTCGGCCCTCCCGCGGGTCACCGCACCAACAACCGCCACGCCACCAACGGCCGTGGCTCCAGCGGCCGTGGCGTCAGTTCCTGCTCGCGCCGAGCGAGACGAACGGCCTGCGCAGCGGGTCCACCTCCGTCGTCTGGGCCAGTGCCACCGCCGGTGGGGCGCCGGCGGCGAGTCGCTTGTGGTAGTCCGTCATGGCGGCCGCCGCTGCCATGTCGCCGACCCGGGTCATCGGTGCCGTGACCGTGCGGCAGCCGATGGCCAGCAACGCGCCCGCGAAGCCGAGTGCCTCGTCGCCGGGGCGGATGCGGGCCAGCGCCAGTTCGCACGACGCCAGCACGACGTGCTCGGGTGGCCGCCGCAACCGTGACATCTCGTGTGCGTACAGGGCTCCGTTGGACAGTTCCAGGCGGGAGAACAACGCGTTCTCCGGTTCGTGCGTGCCATGCGCGGCCAGATGTGCGAGACGCGCGCCGTCCAGTGCTGTCAACACTTCCCGCACGCCTGCCCGGTCGCCGTCCAGCAGCGTCGCGTCCGGGTAGTACTCGCGCAGCAGGCCGACCTCGGCCTCGGCCGCGCGCAGGTCCGGGCCCGCCGCGAGCAGCGTGCTGCCCTGTTGGGCAGGCGCGAGCAGCGCCGTGAGCCACGCCGTCGCCGACGGCGCCACCGACACCGGGCGGCCCGAAAGCGACGGCAGCGTGCCCCACGCGACCGCGTACAGGTCGCCGGTCGGCACGATCACCAGTTCGCGGTCGCCGATCACGCCGGCCAGCGGCCGCATCAGCTGCTCGTCCAACCGGTGGGCGCGCAGCCGGGCCGATGCGGACACCGCCGCCGCGATCGGGCCGGGCAGGTGGTCAGGTGACAGCGCGTCCAGGTCGGCGCGCAGTTCCCGGGCGGCGCCGACCGCGTCCGCCATCGCGCCCAGGCGCACCAGCCGGGCCCGCCCGTCGGCGACGACCACCGCCGCGATC
>DASZXM010000460.1:0-3479 GCA_035546415.1 Pseudonocardiaceae bacterium | reverse complement strand
GGCCAGGCAGTGCAGCAGGGTGGATTTGCCCGAGCCGGAGGGGCCCATGACGGCGACGACCTCGCCGGGCCAGACGGCCAGGCTGGCCGCGATCAGAGCGGGTGTCGGCCCGAACGACTTGGTCAGCTCAGCACCGGCCAGCAAGGGCGTGTCAGTGCGTCCGATAGACATGCCAGTGACTATACACACCGCGTATACACACCGTGCATAGATGTGTTGACGATGAGTTTCCGCAGCTCGACCGGGCGCCTGCCCATCCCGTCACTAACCGGCGAAAACTTTGTGCTGGTTGGCGGGCGCCGACAGGACCACATTCCCTACAGTGGAGTCGTGACTGGTCTGGTGGCTGGCGCACAGGTCCGCGAGGAAACGGGATGGGCCGAGGACCTGGGCGCCCACGACCACGATGTGGAACTGGTGGTGGCCTTCCTCAACACTGTCGACGTCGAGCAGGACACCGACGTGCTGGACGACCCGGCCCGGTGGGGCGAGTGGATCGCCGGCCGGGGCCTCGGCCCGCCCACGGCGAGCGTGCCGTCCGCACAGGCGATCGAGTACGTCAGATCGGTACGGGACGCGTTGCGCGCCGCCGTCATCGACGGCCGCGACCCGGTCGCGAGCGCACCGGGCACCGGCGGCCTGGTCCGGGTGGAGCTGCACCGCGGCGTGCCCACCCTGGTGGCGGCCGACCCGGTCGGCGCGGTGCTCGCGGCCAGCGCCCGGCTGGCGGTCCTCGGCGAATGGGACCGCGTCAAGATCTGCCCGGCCGACGACTGCCGGTGCGCGTTCTTCGACCACTCCCGCAACCGTTCCCGCACGTGGTGCTCGATGCGGGTGTGCGGCAACCGCACCAAGGCCCGCAACTGGCGGGAACGCGCCCGCGAGCGCGCCGGATAGCCCTGCGTCGAATGGCCCTGCGCCGGACAGCCCTGCGCCGGTCCGCCGGGTCGGTCAGGCCAGTGCCGACTTCGCCTGCCACTGGGCCCACGACAGTGTCCAGTCGTAGTAGTTGCCGTCGCCGGAGCCCAGGCGCTGGCTGGAGCCGGTGACCTCGACCGGGTCGCCGACCAGCACCGAGTGGTAGTACGCCGTCGCGTTCGCCGTGGACAGGTTCACACAGCCGTGTGACACGTTGCGTTTGCCCTGCGAACCGACCGACCACGGCGCCGCGTGGATGAACTCACCGTTGTTGGAGATGCGCACGGCCCAGTGCACCTCCAGGTTGTAGTAGTCGAACTTCGGGTTCGTCATGAACACCGTCTCACTGCGGGACACCACGACGTGCGTGCCGGAGCGGGTGACGCGGCGCGGGTCGGAGTCCAGGCCGAAGCTGGCCGGGTAGTTCGCCGTCATCTTCCCGTCGACGTAGACCCGCACGCGGTGTGCGCGGGTGTCCGCCTTGACGATCTGCGCGCGGCCGATGGTGAAGTTCGCCGTCAGGCTGGACCTGCCGTACACCCCGGGCGCGAACCGCAGGCCGTACAGCTTCGCGCCGACGCTGACGTGCGTGCCCGGCGTGTAGTAGGTCCGCGGCCGCCAGTGCACCGTCCGGGAGTCCAGCCAGGCCCACGAGCCCGTCGTCGGCACGGAGGTCTTCACCGTCAGCACCTTCTCCACGGCGGCGCGGTCGCTGACCGGGGAGCTGAAGGTGAGAGCGATCGGCATGGCCACGCCGTACGTCTTGGCGTCGCCGACGTTGAGCTGGCCGCTGATCTGCCGGCGCGGTGTCAGCGTGGTGAACGCGCCACCGATCGCCGTCGGCTTGCCGTTCGTGCCGACGGCCGTTCCCGACCACGTGTACGTCTTGCCGTAACCGAGCGGCTCGGCGGCGGTCCACGTGGCGCGGTCGGCCGACAGCGTCCCCTTGACCACCCGGCCGATCGCGTTGGTCAGCCGGATGCCGGTGATGGTGCCGTGGGCGACGGACGCCGTGATGACGGCGGACGGGTTCACGCCGGTCGCCCCCGCGGCCGGGGACGTGGTCACGGCGGCCGCCTGTGGGGCCGGCGTGGTGGGTCGTGGCGCGGCGCTCGACGACGGCGTGGTACCGGCCGCGTCCGCGGCGGGTGTGTCGGCCGCCGTGCAGCCGGCGAGCACGGAGCCCATCAGCGTCGTGCCGATCACGGTCGCGGCCAGCCATTGGCCCCCGTTACCGCGCATCGCACACCCCCTTGCCGTCACATGTGACCACCATCACGTCACGGTGCGTGTCGACCCTGCTTCCGCGAGCTAGATCAACCCTGACAGGGTATCCGGCCAAAAGCCCTCTTAGGGGCATGACGACCCGGCTACCGAACGTCGACAACGCCGGTCCCGTGCACGGTCAACCGGTATGGGGCGAGGGTCTTCAATGGTAGTGCCGGGGCAATCAACCGACTACGCTGAGCCGGCAGGCCGTGGTTCTTCGTGTTCGTGGTCTCACGCTCGCGGAACGATGTGCGGGCGTTCTGTTTTCTCGGCAGAGATCGTGGAACTGCCCGGGACGGCCGGGGACTGCACGGTGCAGTCCCAGCTGATCCTGCGAGGAGGCAGGCGTGGCAGAAGGCACCGTCAAGTGGTTCAGCGCGGAAAAGGGTTACGGCTTCATCCAACGCGCTGATGGCGGACCGGATGTGTTCGTGCACTACACGGAAATCCAGGGTTCCGGCTACCGGAGCCTGGAGGAGAACCAGAAGGTGGAGTTCGAGGTCGGCCAGGGCACCAAGGGTCCCCAGGCACAGAACGTCCGCCCGCTGTAAAGTCCGAAGGTCCGCAGGCGCGGGAGGCCGAGCGGAAAGTCGACGGGCCCCACTCTTTCGAGTGGGGCCCGTTCTCGTCTGTCGTCGGGGTGATGGGGCCGGTCGGGTTCGGGGTGCCGACCGGGTTCGAGCAGGCCTGTCGCTACTGCGGCCAGGCGGGGGTCTCGTGGTAACCGCGGCTCGCGGCGCCGACGCGGGACGCGCGCTGCTCGGCTTCCCAGCCGAGTCGCTGCATCACCCACTCGTGGGCCAGGGCCTGCGGGGACGTGCCGTGTGCTGCTGCCAGCTCGCGCAACTGCTCGTTCGCGTCGTGCTGGAGTCGGAGTTGGTAAACCTGTGCGTTGCCGAACCGGCGACCGGTGCCGGTGGTCTCGACGTCTGTTTCCGGCGCCAGCGAGGACAGGTAGTCCTCCAGCTCACGACCTGGCGCCTGCGGGTCCTCTTCCACGGTGACGGGACGGTGTCTACCGGTCTTCGTACGTCCAAGGTTTTGGAACACGGCGAACACGATAACGGTTCGGTTGCGGCGACACGCCAGGGGATGTGTTTTGTACCACCCGCGCGTGTCGGACCGATCACCGGCCCCCAGGGCCCGGACCGTGTCGAAAGAGGTCCGGACGCGGAGAGCCCCCGCGCCAGGGGGAGGAACGCGGGGGCTGGAGGGGATCTCCACAGGCGCTGACCGGGGGTGTGTCAGCGAGTCGATTGTTACATGAATTCGGCCGTGCACGCGAGTGGTGG
>DASZXM010000459.1:0-2171 GCA_035546415.1 Pseudonocardiaceae bacterium | reverse complement strand
TCCCGTCCGAACCCTGTCATGCACGCCCCTCGATCGCCCTCGCGGCACGGACCCCGTACACCGCCCGCACCAGGATATTGACCCGCGCCGGCCACCGACGGGTATCCGCCGATCGCGGCCGGTCCGCGCTGGTTATCGTCGATGTCGTGTGGTTCGGCATGGTCTGCGCGCTGTTCGCAGCGGTCTGTTACGGCGTCGCGTCGGCCGTGCAGGCGGTGGCCGCACGCTCGACGCGGGACGACGGCGGTGGCGTCGATCCCCGCCTCCTGTTCCGGCTGCTGCGACAGTGGCGGTACCTGGCCAGTCTCGGGTTGGACGTCGTCGGACTGGTGGCGCAGGTCACGGCGGTGCGCATCCTGCCGCTGTTCCTGGTGCAGGCCGCGATGGCGGCCAGTATCGCGGTGACGGCGCTCATCGCGACCCGCTGGTTCGGCATGCGGCTGTCCCGGCCCGAGTGGGCGTCGGTCGCGGTGGTGTGCGCCGGCCTGGTGATGCTGGGCGCGGCGGCGGCGAGCGAGGGCACCGGCCACGGGTCCACCGGCTTCCACTGGGGCCTGCTGGTGTTCGCGTTCCTGCTGGCTCTGCTGGGCATCGGGGCCGGACGGCTGGCCGACCCGGCACGCACGGCGGCGCTGGGTCTGATCAGCGGGTTGGGCTTCGGCACGCTCGGCACGTCGATCCGGGTGCTGCCCACGCTGGTGCCCACACAGCTGGTTCGGGATCCGGCGATCTACGCGGCGATCGTGGCGGGCATACTTGCCGGTTGGTTCTACGCCGCGGCCCTGCAACGGGGCGGGGTGGTCGCGGCGACGGCGATGATGCTGATCGGCGAGACGGTGCCGCCGTCGGCCATCGGCGTGCTGCTCCTGGGTGACCACACCCGCCCGGGCTGGGTACCGGTCGCGGCGGCCGGATTCGTGGTGGCACTGGCCGGAGCGCTGGTGCTGGCCAGGTTCGGCGAGATCACACAGCCGGAGGCGCGGGCCGAGGTGGTAGGAGTCGTGGGTGAGTGAGTCGGTGGTCGTGCGGCGGGCCCGCACGAGCGACGTGCGGGCCATCAAGGCGCTCGTCGACCACTACGCGGGCCGCGTGCTGCTGGCCAAGGAACTGGTCACGCTGTACGAGGCGGTGCAGGAGTTCTGGGTCGCCGAACTGGCGGGCGAGGTCGTCGGCTGCGGCGCGCTGCACGTGCTGTGGGAGGACCTCGCGGAGATCCGCACGGTCGCCGTGTCGGCGGACGTGCTCGGCCGCGGTGTCGGGCACCGGGTCGTGGCGCGGCTGGTCGACGTGGCCAGGGAGTTGGGCCTGGCTCGGGTGTTCGTGCTCACCTTCGAGACGGAGTTCTTCGGGCGGCACGGTTTCGTGAAGATCGACGGAACGCCCGTGTCCCAACAGGTCTACGACGAGATGCGCCGCTCCGCCGACCAGGGTGTGGCGGAGTTCCTGGACCTGCCCTACGTGAAGCCCAACACGCTGGGCAACACCCGGATGCTGCTGGAACTCAACGACGGCCGCGCGGGTACCTGATCTTCACGTGGCCCATCCGGGACCTGCCGTACACGTTCAGGATCGGCATGCCCGGCACCGGCGGGTCGACGGCCTTGTTGACCACGCTGCCCATGCCGCTGGTGGCCTCGCGCAGCACGACACCCCAGCCACGCGGCACGACGACCACGATGTTGCCCGCGCCGCACGTCGCGCGCAGCGTCACCTCGCGGTGCCGGCACGTCGCCTCGGTGAAGTCGATCGAGATGTTGCCCATGCCGCATTCGGCCTCGATCGTCGCCGGCACGTCCCAGTGCCCGCGCTGGGCGACGTTGCCCGACCGGGTCCGCAACACCAGCGGCTGCTCCACCGGCACCGGCCGGGCCGTGTGCTGCACGAACGGCAGGTCGGCCAGCACGCCGTTGAGCTCACCCCTGGTCTGCGCGGCCAGCGCCTTGTCGGTGCGTTCGCTGAACTCGTCCAGCGTGAGCAACCCGAGACCGACCGCCTTCTGCAGCAACCCGGCCACGTGCTCGCGCTCGGCGTCCGACACCCGCAGCGCCCGCAGGTCGACCTGTCCGTCCCCATCCGCCACGACCATCACCGTAGCGGCTGTCAGCCGTCGCCGTCCCCGTCCGCGTCGACCGGACCGCCGCCGCGGATCAGGTACAGCACCGACTCCAGCT
>DASZXM010000458.1:0-7083 GCA_035546415.1 Pseudonocardiaceae bacterium | reverse complement strand
GGTCGACAGCGGGTTGATCGACAGCGGGCTGGTCGACGATGCCGTCACCGGCTGGCACGCGGTGCTGGTGGCCGGTCCGTCGGTCGACGCGCTGCGCGGCTGGCTGACCGCCGCCGTCGACGACCGGTGGCGGGACCAGCTGCTGAACGTGCTGGTCGACGCGTGTGCGCCGGACGTGAACCTGTACGGGCGCCTGTACGTCGTAGTCAGGGACTGGGCTCGGGAGCCGGCGTCCGACGGTGCTGTCCGGAGCGCGACCGCGGCCGCGCTGTTCGACAAGATCGACTCCGCGCAGGGGGTCGAGACGTGATGCCCGAACGAGGAGGCGAACGCGATGACCGCTGAGGACCGCACGCTGCTGGTCGTCCTCACCATTGCGGCGATCGGCTTACCCGTGTGGCTCGGACGCCTCCTGCACTGGCCGGTGTGGGTGCAGGGCGTGGTGATCGTGCTGCTGCTGCTCACACCGTTCGCGGTGTACCGCAGGGTCCGGCACCGCATCGAGCTGGGGGCGACACGCCGGCCGGTCTACCCGGTGCCGCTCGACCCGGAGCCCGTCGAGCCCGCGCACCCGCAGTTCGAGCGCGAGATCGTGATGAGCACCGGGCTGGCCAGTGCGGTGCCCGAGTACGAGTTCCTGTTCTCCGCGACGGTGCTGTGGCGCCCGACGTCGGACATCCAGGTGCACCAGCACGCGAACCCGGCCGCGCTGGCCGTCGCGGCGATCATCGAACGGGCGGAGGCGGTCACCGCACAGGAGCCACCGCACCGCTACACGGTCGCGCTGCACCGGCTCAACGGCGTGCTCGGCACGGTGCTGACCGACCGGACCGGTGCGGTGGAGGCGTGGGCCGGACAGGTCCAGCTGACGCTGAACGACGGCGACCTGGAGCGCCTGCAGAAGCTGGCCGACATCCGCAAGGACGAGCAGGTCTGGGAGTACGAGCGGCTGCGCGAGCAGAACCGCCGTTCCTACTACGGGAACGACGTCTTCAAGGACCCCGGCAGCGCGCTCGTGTGGTGGCTGTCGCACACCGAGGACGACGTCGACGTGCAGGGCGCTGTCGAGCTGATCGGCGCGCTGGCGCAGTTGTCGGCGGCGGCGAACAACAAGACGGTACCCGAGCTGCTGCCGGCGCTGCTGTCCCTGGAGTCGGGGGAGCGGCCGCCGGCGATTCCCACGGCCCCGCCGGACGCCCTGACCGCCGTCCGGGACCTGTTGGCGAGCCTGGATCTGGAGATCGGCCAGCAGGCGCTGTTCGTGCGCCGGTTGGTCCGGGCCGCCGAGGTGGCCGGGCGGCCGGACATCGCGGCCGACATCGAGGCCATGTTCGAGCCGAGCGCGCCGGAGGAGCCGTCAGCCCCACCGGCGGCCTGGGACGAGTCCGAAGTGGACGAACACTAGCGCGCGTTTCACGCCGTCGTGGGGAAGGACTCCACCCAGTCGCGCTGGGCGCGGGTTTCGACCGCCCGGCGTTGGTAGTGGGCCCGCGTCCACTCGACGGCCTCGGCCGGGGCGACTCCGGCCAGGATCGCCAGGCACGACAGCACCGTGCCGGTGCGGCCGATGCCGGCGCCACACGCCACCTCCACCAGCAGTCCCGCCCTGGCTTGTTCGTGCAGTGCCCGGATCTGGGCGATCGCGGCGTCGCGGTCGGCGGGGAGCCGGAAGTCCGGCCAGTCGATCCACTCGTGACGCCACGTCAACGTCGGTTCGTGGCGTTGCCGGAAGCGGCCTCGGCCCAGGTACAGGCCGAAGTCGGGCAGCGGTGGTTCCGGGGTCGGGTTGCGCAGGCCCCGACCCCGGACCCAGGTGCCGTCCGGCAGGCTGATCGCTCCGGTCAGTCCGCTCATGACCCTCGAACGATCAGTAGGTCACCCCGGTTCCGTAGCCGAACAGCGTGGACGTGCCGTCCGGCGTGCGGATCGTCACCGGCAGGTGGCCCGTCGGGCGTGCCTTCCCGTCCAGTGCGTCCGTCAGCGCCTGCAGCGACGGCGGCTGGTAGCCGTAGGCGGCCACGTACGTCGGCGCCGTCGGGAAGTACGCCACGTCGTACGGTCCCTCCATGGCCGCGACCACGACCGGCTTGCCCGTCGCGAGCAGTGCGTCGACCAGGTTCTGCTGTGTCACGTCTGCCCACGCGTTGCCGGTCGTCACGACCGTGACGTCGTTGGCCTTCGCCGCTGCCACCGCGGCGTCGATCGTCGCCTGGTTCGGTGAGCCCGTGTAGAGGCGCTGGACGGTGTAGCCCGCCGCCGCGATGTCGTTGGCGAGCGTCTGCGTCGTGCCGGCACCCCAGCCGGTCAGCAGGATGTGCTTGCCCGCCGGGATCGGCAGGGTGGCGTTGCGCACCAACGTGATCGAGTGCCGTGCCACGGTCGCCATCGTGTTCAGGTGCGCGGGCGTGCCCACCGCCGCGGTGATCCGGTCCGCCGTCGTGTACGGGTTGGCGAACAGGCCGAGCTTCGCCTTCATCGTCAGGATGCGGGTCACCGACTGGTCGATCCGCGCCCTGCTGATCGTGCCGTTCCCGACCGCGTTCAGCACGACCTGGATGTCGGCGGCCAGGTGCGGTGGCATCAGCAGTTCGTCGTCACCGGCGTTGATCGCGTCCAGGACCTGCTGGTCCTCCGGGATGCCGGCCAGCGCCTGCGCGTCCAGCGCGTCGGTGATGACGACTCCGTTGTAGTGCAGTTGGTCGCGCAGAATGCCGGTGACGATCGGCTTGGACATGCTGGCCGGCAGGCCGGACGGGTCCAGCGACGGCGCGACGATGTGCGCCACCATGATCGACAGGGTGCCGGCCGCGACGGCGGCGCGGAACGGCGGCAGGTCGTTGGCCATGAACTGCGCGCGGGTCTCGTCGGTGACGGCCACGCCCAGGTCGGTGTTGGTCGTCGTGCTGCCCAGACCGGGGAAGTGCTTCGCCTGTGCCGCGACGCCACCGTGCTGGTAGCCGGTGACCTCGGCCGCCGTCAGCAGGGACACCATGCCGGCGCGGTCGCCGAACGAGCGGGGGCCGTCCGCGCTGTTGCGCGCGTTGGTGTTCACGTCGCTGACCGGGGCGTCGTCCACGTTGATGCCCATGGCGCGCAGTTCGGTGCCGGACACGTTCGCCGCCTGGTAGGCGTCGAGCGGGTTGAACGTCGCGCCGACCGCCATGTTGCCCGGTGACACCGCCGCGGGCGCACCGATCCGGTTGACGATGCCGCCTTCCTGGTCGGTGCTGATCTGCAGCGGGATCGGGTTGGGCTGGGCCATCGCGACCTGCTGCAGCCCGTTGGACAGCGCGCCGACCTGCTGCGGGCTGGACACATTGTTCCGTGCGCTGAAGTAGATGATGCCGCCGAGGTGGTACTGGCTGACCAGGTCGGCGCCGTTGTCCACGGAGTCGCCGTAGAGCGCGTGGTTCGCGGCGACGTCCGACGGGTTCTCGGTGTCGGCCGTCAGGCCGTACGCGTACGACACGAACATCTGCTCGACCTTGTCGGTGAGCGACATCTTAGCCATCGTCGCGCGGACCTGCGCCGCGATGCCGCGCGGCGGGTGGACCGCGGGAGCGGCGACCGCGGGGGCGGACAGGGCGGCCGCGGCTGTCGCGGACACCGCCCCGAGTAACACGGGCCTGACGAACCAGCGGGACATGCGGCCTCCCAGCATCCGTGAACAAGCAACGAGCCCGGTGTGCTATCGAGGAGGTATTTCACCGCTCTCGGTCGGACGGTGTCAACGCCCGGTCAGCCCAGTCAGCCCACGCGGGTCATCCGGTCGAACACGACGTCGTGGGCGGTGCGCAGCGCCGTCGTGATCGCACCGGTCAGCACCGCGTCCTCACCCAGTTCGGTGGCCACGATCCGCGGCACCAACGGGGTGGTCCGGCTCAGGATCCGCTCGATCGGGGCCTGCAGGAGGTCGGTGTTCGTGCCGACGCCGCCGCCCAGCACCACCAGTTCCGGGTCGATCACGGCGGCCACGGCGGCGATCACGAACGCCAGCCGGCCCGCCTCCTCGTGCACGGCGTGCAGCGCCCGCTCGTCGCCCTCGTGCGCGAGCCGGAACACGTCCTTCGCCGTCTTCGCCCCGTCAACGCCGTTGGCCACGGCGATCTCCACGATCGACCGCGCCGCCGCCGCGGCTTCCAACATGCCCTGCTTCGGCTTGGCGTAACCGGCGGCGGGCAGGCCGTCGGACGGCCAGCCGAAGGGCAGGTAGCCGACCTCACCGGCGGCGCCGTGCGCGCCGCGGAACAGCCTGCCGTTGACGACGATGCCCATGCCGATACCGGTGCCGATGGTCAACGTGACGAACGTGCCGACGCCGCGTGCCGCGCCCGCCTGGTACTCGCCGATCGCCGCCAGGTTCGCGTCGTTCTCCACCAGCAACCCGGGACCCAGCGCCTCCTCCAGGTCGTCCAGCAGGCCCTTGCGCTCCCAGCCGGGCAGGTTCGGGACGTGCCCGAACGATCTGGAGTGCGGGTTCAGCACGCCCGGGCTGCCGACCACGGTCGCCACCAGTTCGTCCCGGCGTAGCCCCGCCATCCGCGTCGCCCGCTCCGCGCCGGCCGCCACCGTGCGCACCAGTGCGTTGGCCGACCGGCTCCGGTTGCGCTCGTCGAGCTTCGCGACGACGCCGCCGGACAGGTCGGCGATCGCGATCCGCACCAGCTCACGGCCGATGTCGATGCCCAGCACGTGCCCGGCGGCCGGGTTGGCCTCGTAGACCACGGCGGACCGCCCGGGCCCGGCGAACGTACGGCCGACGGTCCGCACCAGCCCGTGCTGCTCCAGGTCCAGCAGCGCCTGCCCGACGGTCGGTTTGGACAGACCCGTGTCCTTGGCGATGTTCGGCCGCGTCGCCGGACCCCCCGCGCGCAGGCGCTCCAACACCGCGCGCTGGTTGAGTTCCCGCATGCCTGCGGGCGTGCCGACCGGTGGCACTCTGCTTTCCGTCACCGCAGCCTGCCTTCGTGAGAGTTACGGCGAGTTTACGGCTCCTGTCGTGCGCTCGCGCCCCGCCGCATATGTTTGGAAACTTTCCAAACTTGCGCGCACTTGCACCTTACGCAACGGGAGGTCCTAGCGTCGTCGTCATGAACGCCACAGGCGGCGGCCGGACCTGGCGGGTCGGCGAACTGGCCGAACAGACCGGTCTGACGGTCCGGGCACTCCACCACTACCACGAGATCGGGCTGCTCGTGCCGTCCGCTCGCACGGCTGCGGGGCACCGGTTGTACACGTCCGACGACGTCCGGCGGCTGCACCGCATCCGCGCGCTGCGCGGGTTCGGGCTGTCGCTGACCGAGATCGGCGACCTGCTGGCCGGCATCGGGCCGGACCCGAGGGACGTGCTGCGCGACCAGTTGGCACAGGTCGACGAGCGCATCGCGGTGTCCTACCGGCTCAAACACCGCCTGCTGGGCGTTCTGGACGCGCTCGACAAACGGGTCGAACCGTCCGGAGAGGATTTCGTCGAACTGATCGAGGTGATGACCACGATGGAACAGAAGCTGACGCCGCAACAGGTCGCGAAGATGCAGGCCGAGCGGGAGCGCATGACGGCCCAGCTGTCACCGGAGGAGCGGGCCGAGATGGACCGCCGCCGCAGGGAATTCGCGGCCAGTCTCACCCCGGAGGAGCGGTCCGAGATGCAACGCCGGAGGGCGGCGATGCTGCCCGACGCACCAACCGGCTGAGCCGGCTGGCTGGGCCGGGTGGCTGGCCGGATGGTTGGGCCGGGTAGCTGGTCCGGATAGCTGAGCGGGCCGCGGTTGGGTCGGGCGGTTGAGCCGGTTGGTGGGCCGGCCGCAGGTGGGGCCGGGCGGTTGGGCCGGGCCGCTGGACCGGTTGGCTGGGCTGGCTGCCCGGGCAGTTGGCCGGATAGCTGAGCGGCCAGCCGTGCCGGACAGCTGAGCCGGTTTGCTGCGTCCGGCGGGCCGCCGGTTGGGCCGGTGGACCGGTCGGTGGACCGGTCGGCGATGGCCGGTCGGCCCAGCCGCCGGGTCGAAACGGTTTCGGGGCGATGACTTTCCGCCGCGGAGCCGGTTTCGGCGCGCGGACGTGCGGCCGCCGTGGCGTCACGCGATGCTGTCGGCTGCTTTCTCCATGAGTGTCAACAGCTCCCGGAACACGTCCAGCTGGATGGCCTCGAAGGTGCGCTGTTCACCGTCGCGGATCCACTGGGTGAACGCGATCCCGAACACCGTGATGCCTGTTTCCGCCGACAAAGTCGCCGCGCGTTCGTCGACGCCGCGGGCGCGTAGCGCGTCGGCGATCGTCGTGGCGATGCCGGCGAGTTTGTGTGCTTCGCGTTCCCGGAGGGCCGGGTTCTTGTCGATCACGGACTGCCGCAGGCGCGAGTGGGGCCTGCGTTCGTCGGCGAAGAACGACGACGCCGACCGCAGTGCGGACACGACGATCTCGATCGGGGACGCCTCCGGCGGTGCTGCCGCGACGCCGTCCACGAACGCCTGGTTGAGCAGTTCCTGGCCGCGGAACAGGACCTCGCGCTTGTCGCTGAAGTGGCGGAAGAAGGTGCGCTCGGTCAGGCCGACGGCCTGGGCGATCTCCGTGGCCGTGGTCTGTTCGAAGCCCTGGGCGGCGAACAGTTCGAGCGCTGCCTGTTGCAGTCGCTCGGGCGCTCCGGGTTCCCACCGCACCATGCGTTCGAGTGTAGGTGATGACAGTGACTGACTTCGAGGCGTAGGGTGATGTCAGTGACCGACGTCAGTTGCTGACATCGAAGCCACAGGCGCACGAAGGAGAGAGCACGTCATGCACGTTTTCGTCACCGGAGCCTCCGGGTGGATCGGCTCCGCCACCGTCGACGACCTGATCGCCGCCGGTCACAAGGTCACCGGGCTGGCCAGGTCGGACACGTCCGCGGCCGCCCTCGAAGCCAAGGGCGTCCACGTCCGGCGCGGCGACCTCGACGACCTGGACGGCATCCGCGCAGGCGCCGAGGCGGCCGACGCCGTCGTCCACCTGGCCAACAAGCACGACTTCGCGAATCCGGCCGTGTCGGCCGCTGCCGAACGGGCCGCCGTGCAGACCATCGGCGACACGCTCACCGGCACCGACAAGCCG
>DASZXM010000457.1:0-3780 GCA_035546415.1 Pseudonocardiaceae bacterium | reverse complement strand
GTGAGACGGCCACGACCGACCACGACGCCGCCACGGGGAGTGCCCGCGCGTCCGGACGGTTGCCGCGGTGCGATCCCCCGCACCGGGCCACTACCCCGAGCACGCGCCGATGCGCGCTGGAGGAGGTCCCCCATGACTGAGACGGTCACGCCGGCCAGTCCCAGAACATCCGTACGCACCGCCGTCTTCGGTGCGTCGTTCGGGTTCTTCGTCGACATGTTCGACGTGTACCTGCCCGTGGTCGCGCTGACGCCCGCGATGAACTACTTCCTGCCCTCGTCGGTATCCAGCGGCAGCCGTGCCGTGATCACGTCGCTGATCTTCGTGGCCACGCTGGTCGGCAGGCCGCTGGGCTCGATGATCTTCGGCCGGCTGGCCGACCGGGTCGGACGCCGCCGGGTGACCATCTGGTCGGTGCTGGGCTGCGGGATCTGCACGCTGCTGATCGCGGCGCTGCCCGGCTACCACGCCGTCGGCCTGACCGGTGTCGTCATCCTGGTGGTCCTGCGCCTGGTGGACGGCGTGTTCCTGGGCGGTGAGTACACCGGCGCCACGCCGCTGGCGATGGAGGCTGCGCCCACCGGCCGGCGCGGCTGGTACGGCGGCCTGGTCGGCATGGGCTTCCCGATCTCGTACTGCACGATCGCGCTGATCACGTTCCTCATGCTGCGCATCGCCCCGTCCGGCGGCCCGACGTCGGCGTTCTCCGAGTGGGGCTGGCGGGTGCCGTTCATCCTCGGCGCCATCCTGTGCGGCGTGTTCTGCGTCTACTACTCGCGGACCGTGCACGAGTCCGAGACGTGGCAGGCCGCGAAGAAGTCGCGCACGCCGATCCGGGACGTCGTCGTCGGCTCGTCGCGCCGCCAGTTCGTCCAGGTGTTCGTGATGATGAGCGGCATCTGGATCGCGTCGAACCTGGCGTCCGGCCTGCTGCCCAGCGCCCTGCAGTTCCAGGGGCACGTGTCCGCGACGAAGGTCACCCTGGCGCTGGTGATCGTGCAGGCGATCCACTCCGTGCTGTTCCCGTACCTGGGACTGCTGTCGGAGAAGATCGGCAGGCGCACGTTCCTCGCGTGGTCCGGTGTTGCCATCGGCATCGTGTGCGCGGGCGCGTTCGCCACGATCTCGCTGGGCTGGTGGTCCGGCTTCGGCGCGGTGCTCCTGCTCACGCTGGTGGTGCGGCTGTCCGGCGGCAGCACGTTCGCCGTCACGCCGTCGTACCTGTGCGAGCGGTTCCCACCCGCCGTGCGCGGCAGCGGTTTCGGCCTTGGTTACAGCACGCCGCTGATCATCACGTCGGGCTACGCCTACTACCAGCGCTGGCTGTCGCACATCATCCCGGCCGGGTACACCGCGGCGGTGATGCTGTTCATCGGTGGCGCGCTCGTGCTGGCCGGGGCGCTGATGGGACCGGAGACCAGGAACGTCGACCTGGCCGGAGCGATCACATGACGGCCGTCGCCCTGATCGGCCTGGGCGAGGTCGGCACGGTCCTGGCCACCGACCTGGACGCCTCGGTCACCGCGTGGGACGTGGCGTTCGCCGACCCGGGCAGCCCGGCGTCGCGCAACGCCGCGGCCACCGGTGTCCGGCGGGCGACCGATGCCGACGCCGCCGTCGCCGGCGTCGACCTGGTGATCAGCGCCGTCACGGCCGCGAACACGCTCGCCGCCGCCAAGTCGGTCACCGGCCTGGGCGGCGCCTGGTACCTGGCCCTCAATTCGGCGGCGCCGGGCCGGAAGCCGGCGGCCGCCGAGGTCGTCGAACGGTCCGGCGGCCGGTACGTGGAGGCCGCCGTGATGTCGCCGATCAACCCGAAGCGGCTGGCGGCGCCGATGCTGCTGGGCGGCCCGCACGCGGGAGCCTTCGCGGAGTTCGCGCGGCCACTGGGGTTCACCGCCCTGGAGCCGGACGCCGACGTCGTCGGACCCGCATCGGCCACGAAACTGTGCCGGTCGGTGGTGATCAAGGGCGTCGAGGCGCTGCTGACCGAGTCGATGCTGGCCGCCCGCGAGTGGGGCGTCGAGGGCCGGGTGCTCGCGTCGCTGTCCAACCTGCTGCCCGCCGACGACTGGGAGGCGCTGGCCGGCTACATGATCTCCCGGTCGCTGGTGCACGGCACCCGCCGGGCCGAGGAGATGCGGGAGGCTGCCGCCACCGTCGCCGACACCGGTGTCCAGCCACTGATGTCGGAGGCGACCGCCCGCCGGCAGGACTGGACGGCCGCGTTCCGTGACGTGGGGGACGACGCCGGCGACACCACGCTGCGACCGATGTTGGACGCCATCCGGTCCGCGATGGACGGAAAGGGGAAACGCGGGTGATCATCGACTGTCACGGCCACTACACCACCGTGCCGGCCGCGCACACGACGTGGCGCGAGGCGCAACGGGAGGCGTTCGACGCGGGCACCGCGCCGCCCGCCTACCCGGACATCAGCGACGACCAGCTGCGCGAGTCGGTGGAGACCGGCCAGCTGAAGATGATGGCCGACCGCGGCATCGACATGACGATCTTCTCGCCGCGTGCCTCGGCCATGGGCCACCACATCGGTGACGAGTCGGTGAGCACGGCCTGGGCCCGGGCGTGCAACGACCTGATCCACCGGGTCGTCTCGCTCTACCCGGACAGGTTCATCGGCGTCGGCCAGCTGCCCCAGTCACCGGGCGTGCCGATCGAGCACTCCATCGGTGAGCTGCGCCGCTGCGTCGAGGAACTCGGCTTCGTCGGCGTCAACCTGAACCCCGACCCCAGCGGCGGGCACTGGACGTCGCCGCCGCTGACCGACAAGAGCTGGTATCCGTTCTACGAAGCGATGATCGAGCTGGACGTGCCGGCGATGGTGCACGTGTCGGCCGTGACCAACCCGAGCTTCCACGCGACCGGTTCGCACTACATCAACGCGGACACGACGGCGTTCATGCAGTTCCTGCGCGGCGACCTGTTCGGTGACCTGCCGGGGCTGCGGTTCGTCATCCCGCACGGCGGCGGTGCGGTGCCCTACCACTGGGGCCGCTACCGGGGCCTGGCCGACATGCTCGGCCAGCCCGCGCCTGAGGACAACGTGATGCACAACGTCTTCTTCGACACGTGCGTCTACCATCAGCCCGGCATCGACCTGCTGTTCGACGTGATCGACGTGGACAACATCCTGTTCGGCTCGGAGATGATCGGCGCCGTCCGCGGCATCGACCCGCGCACCGGTCACCACTTCGACGACACCCGCCGCTACGTCGACGCGCTCGGCCTGTCACCGGAGGACATCGCGAAGGTGTACGAACACAACGTCCGCCGCGTCTACCCGCGCCTGGACCGGACGCTGAAGGCGAGGGGCCGGTGACGACGTTCCAGATGGACGCGGACTGGCTCCCGTTCGACCCGAACCCGACCAAGCCCACCTACCAGCCGCCGCCGGGCGCGGTGGACGTGCACTGCCACATCTTCGGCCCCGGCGACCGGTTCCCGTACGCGCCGGAACGCAAGTACACGCCGTGCGACGCCAGCAAGGAGCAGCTGTTCGCGCTGCGTGACTTCCTCGGCTTCGAGCGCAACGTCATCGTGCAGGCCACGTGTCACGGCGCGGACAACAGCGCCGTGGTCGACGCGTTGCTCACGGCCGGCGACCGGGCCAGGGGAGTGGCGACGGTGCGCGGCGACGTCACCGACGAGGAACTGGCCCGGCTGCACGAGGCCGGGATGCGCGGGGTGCGGTTCAACTTCGTGCGCAGGCTCGTCGACCCGAAACCGGACAGCTACTACCACCGGATCGCCGAGCGGGTC
>DASZXM010000456.1:0-8758 GCA_035546415.1 Pseudonocardiaceae bacterium | reverse complement strand
ATTACAGATGGCTGGAGAGACACAGTCGAGGCAAAGGTTTCTGATTACCTCACAAAGCAAACTTTTCGAAGTCTTACGCGTGGGCGACGCGTGAAATCCTGTAAGTCACTTGCCGAGTTCGCGAGCCAAGTACTGAAGGGGAAGAAGTGGGTACACGATGTTGTCGGCTCCGCAGTTAGATGGCTGATATCACTGTTCACCGGAAACTGGACAGCACAGATCATTGCCCGGAAGTTGGCATCGAAAATTCCACTCCCATGGGATGCCAAGATCATCGCAGTCGCTCGAGGAATACAAATCATTGGCATATTGATCTGCGTAGCGGATGGACGTGACCTCACTCGCTGTCAGTGCTTTGCCGATCTTGCGGTGGAGGAGGCGAAGTCTCGCGTGAAGCAGATACTCACGACGGCCCTCGATGACTGGCAGGAGTTGGCAAAGTTTCCGCCAACGGCGAACGCCGGCAAGACGTGACTCGACCAGTCGTTATCGGCGGGGGCTTAGATGTGGTGGTGTGAGACACCGCGAATCAACGACCCGACTGCCCCAGGAATGTACCGGACCTAACGTCGCGGAGTAAGCTTCAATGCGCGGGTCAACGCGTGATCGTTTGTGCATGGTTCTGTCCATGAACCACAGCCCGCGAAGCCTCCCCTGCCATGATTTTGTCGCCGCTTCAGCGTGTCTGCCCTGCTCAGCGCGCCGTGCCACAGGCTGTAGTCGATTCAGGTTCCAGCCAGTGAGGGTTCGACTCCCTTCGGCCCCACCCCGACCAGCCGGTACACCGTTCACGTTGCCTACCCAATCGATCTTTGGGTGCGAGTGGCGTCCGAAGACATGGCTGCTGAAAATCTCACCGGCCGCCGATGCGGCGGCCGTTGGACATGCTTGGGCGAGCGCGGCTGCGTGGACTGGAGTGCGCGAACCGCGCCGCCGGTGTGGCCGCGAATACGGCCGATGCTCCAACAATTGCTCACGTGCTACTGGTTAAGTGTTTCTCGATGCGGTTCCAGCTACATCGGTGCCGAAAAGGGCCTGTGCTCGGCGCGCCAGGTCGAGGAGTTCACGGTCATGGCCGGGTGCACCGTCGAACTCGATGCCGATCGGGAGGCCGGTTTTGCCCAGACCTAGGGGAATGCTGACGCCCGGCAAGCCCGCTCCGCTGGCCGGAACCGTGTTCTTCGCCAGGAACAGGGCACTGACCTCTTCGCCCCTGACCGTGAACTTCGTCTGCTGGTCGATCAGTGGAGCGGGGCAGGGCGTCGTCGGGAAGATCAGCGCGTCGAACCCCTTACCGGCGAAGACCTCTCCAAACCTGCGCTGGAGTTCCGGGCGATCGACCGACAGCGTCGCGTCGTAATCCGCGTGAGACAGGAAGCCCGGCCCGGTGGGCAAGACGAGGTGGCTCCACGTCTCCTTGAGCTCCGGCTTGAGGTCGGCGTAGATCTCCTCGAAGGAGATCGGGAAGTCGTTCTCGTGCAGGAACTCCGACACAGCATCTCTCGTCTCACGAAAGAAGAGGTTCCACGTCACCCGCTCCGCGAGTGCGGAAAAGTCTTCGCCGAGGTCGATTTCGGCGACCTCGGCACCCGCGTCCCGCAGGTGCCGGAGTGCTTCCTTGAAATAGATTTCGGTTTCCGGGTCGACCAGCTCAAGGTATTGCCTCGGTGCACAGGCGAACCGGGTCCCCTTCAGACCGGAAGAATCCGAAGGAGGGGGACCCATTTCCTTCGTGACGATTTGATCGATCAGCGCGCAGTCCTCGACGTTGCGCGCCAGGATGCCCGTCGTGTCGAGCGTCGGCGCGATCGGCGCGACCCCACCGGCCGGCCAGCGGCCGGTGGTCGGCTTGAAGCCCACCACGCCGCACAGTGACGCGGGCACCCTGATCGAACCGACCGTGTCGCCTCCGAACGCCGCGGGCACGATTCGGGCCGCGACAGCCGCTGCGGAGCCACTGGACGATCCGCCCGACACGTGGTCACGGCCGTAGGGGTTCTTCACCTGACCGTAGCGACGGTTGCTTCCGGTCAGCCCGAAGGACATCTCGACGAGATTGTTCTTGCCGAAGACGATGCCGCCGGCGTCTTTGACCGCGTTGACGACGACAGCATCCTTGCCCGGCTCGAAATCCGCCAGGTTCCGCACACCCAACGTCGTGCGCAGACCACGTGTCGCGTAGCTGTCCTTCACCCCGAGGGGGACGCCGAGAAGCGGAGCATCGGAACCGGCGGCGCGCGCCTTGTCCGCGTCACCGGCCGCGGTCAGCACGGCTGCTTCGTCGATCGTGATGAACGAGTTCAGGTCGGCGTTTTCCCGAGCACGCCGAAGCAGTGCGGCAGTGTAGGACTCGGACGTGATGTCGCCGTCGCGGATCGCCGCGGCCGCCGCCGCGACGCCGAGTTCGGCCAGTTCTTCGTCTTCCATGGCGGCCTCTCTAGTCCTGGGAAACGGTTGCGGTGAGGGCGGCGGGCACCGGGACGTCCAGCACTCGCAGGAGGTTGATGACCTTGCGGTCCAGTTGCAGCCCGACCGACGTGATGTCCGGGTCGCCGAAGCTGGCGAAGTGGGTGCTGGGGCGGTCGAGGGAGAATCGCGTGACGCCGTGTCGGTCTTCGTGGATCGTCGTGCGCAGCGGGGCGTAGAGCATCACGGCCGGGTCGTGCCGGTACATGCGTTCGGCGATCGTGTGGTTGCCCATCAGGTAGCTGACGCAGGGGCCGCGATGGCCCGCGAGGCGCATGAGTCCCCCTACGTCCGTGCTCCAGAATCGCAGGAACCCGTGCGGCGCACTGTTCTCGGCGTCGGCCAGTACGGCGTCCCAGCTTGCGTGTTCGGCGCGGAGCCGCGCGATCCGATCGAGGTCCCTCTCCGGTACCGCGGCCTCGTAGCGCGCCCGGAACTCGTCGAACGACGACCGGGTGTCGAAGGACCACCGGACCACCGCATGGCTGACCTCGGCGACGTTGCGGGCGGGCATGGGTGCTTCTCCGTCCTGCGGGGTGACACCCCACGAAGTACATCGATCACTTTACTTTACGGTAGCAGGCTTCTCCGCAGAAGTAAAGCGATCGATATACTTGTGGCATGGAGACGAGTGCAGCAGCTGTCGGCGCCACCCGAGGTGGACGCGGGGCGCGAGAGCGCATCCTGCGCGCCGCGGTCGCGTTGTTCGTGGGCGACGGCATCCACGCCACCGGCATCGCCAAGCTGGCCGAGGTGGCGCACGTGTCGACGCGGACGCTCTACCAGCACTTTCCCAGCAAGGAGGCGCTGGTCAGCGCGTACCTGCGGCGCATCGAGTCCGACCCGGCGATCCTCGGTGAGACCGTTTTGGAGCGCCACGACCTCAGCGCGCGGGAGCGTCTCCTGCGGCTGTTCGCCGAACGCCCGGCCGGCTCACCCTCGGCGACAGTCGTGCGCGGCTGCCCGCTGCACAACGCCGCCGTCGAATCGGCCGGGACACTGCCCGAGGCGTCGGCAGCGGTCGAGCGGCACAAGCGAGAGTTGATCGCGCGCCTGATCGAAACCGCCGCCGAAGCGGGTGCGCGCCGGCCCGAAGCCCTGGGGCGGCAGCTCGCCGTGCTGTTCGAGGGCGCCCGCGCCCTGTCCACCTCGCTCAACGACATGCGACCGTTTGACGAGGCCGAAGAGCTGGCGCAAACCCTGATCAAGGGTGCGACAGGAAATGATCAACCGAGTTCGAGTAAGTCTTCGTAAGGCCTTCAGGTGCCGGCGGACACCTGAGCGCGGCGGGCGACCTCGACAAGTGCCGTTGCCGCCCGTCCGGCTCTCTTGAACTCGGCCACGGTGCCGGGTTCGGCATGCTCGCCAAGGTTGGCGCAACAGATGACATCCGAGGCGGCGATACCCGCATGCACATACAGGGTCACGTACACGTCGGCAACGTCCGCGTCCTGCTCGGCAATTCATGGATCACATTCGCTGCATCCATGAAGCTTTCCGCCTTTCGCAGGCGACCCTGACGGATTTCTGCATTGCACGGCTGTGTTCGCACGCCGACCCTACCCTTTTCTCAGTTGCCTGTTGAGCCAGGCACGAGTTCCAGCCACAGTGAGTCCATGATCCAGCACCGTCATCAGCGGCATACACCGGCGGCAGCTGCCACGCCGCAAGTCGATCTTCGATCCGCTTCAGCAGCTTTCCCTGAAGACCGGCGAGCCCGATGATGTACTCGGCTGCAAGATGATCACGATTGAGACGATAGGTGAAGGCATTGCCGACCCGGTCGGAGTGCACCACTCCCTGTTTGACCAGGCGAAGCAGCACCTTACGTATACCCTCCTCCGAATTCCGCGTCAGAATTCGGTGGATCTGACCGGTCGTGAACGTGACCTCACTCCTCGCCAGCACGGCGAGGACATCGCCATCAAGGGTCGGCGTGATCGTCGCTAGCGGCCGACCTAGTTCCATGACGAACCCCTCCACGATCGAATTCCCGCACAGGTTCGCCCTCCTGGCGACGCTGCCATCCAGCGGTGCTGTGAAACCGCCACGAAACCGGCGTGAATCCGGTCGCTCCGACGATGTGGCCATCGGTTCAGTCGTCTGACGGAGACGGAGGAGAGCATGGCTGGTGGTTCGTCCCGGTCGGCGATCGTGGCCACGGGGCTGCGGAAGTCGTTCGGGGACAAGGTGGTGTTGGACGGCATCGATTTCGATGTCGCCGAGGGGACGACCTTCTCCCTGTTGGGGCCCAACGGGGCCGGCAAGACGACGGTCGTGCGGATCCTGTCCACGCTGATCGGCGCGGACGGCGGTGACGTGCGCATCGCAGGGCACGACCTGGTCCGGGAGGCGGGCGCCGTGCGGGCCGCGATCGGGGTGACCGGACAGTTCTCCGCCGTGGACAACCTGCTCACCGGCGAGGAGAACCTGCTGCTGATGGCCGACCTGCACCACATCGCCGCCACTGAGAAGCGGCGCCGGGTGACCGAACTGCTGGAGCGGTTCGACCTGGTCGACGCGGCGCGGAAGATCACATCCACCTACTCCGGTGGCATGCGGCGCAGGCTCGACCTCGCGATGACGCTCGTGGGCCGGCCGCGGGTCATCTTCCTGGACGAGCCGACGACGGGGCTCGACCCGCGCAGCAGGCGGACCATGTGGCGGACGATCCGGGAGCTGGTGGCCGGCGGTGTCACGATCTTCCTGACCACGCAGTATCTCGACGAGGCCGACGAACTCGCCGACCGGATCGCAGTGCTCGACCAGGGGAAGCTCGTCGCCGTCGGCAGCGCCGACGAACTCAAGCGCGGCATCCCCGGCGGTCACGTCCGCCTGCGCTTCACCGATCCCGACGCCCTCGACATCGCCGCCCGCATGCTGCCGGACGCGTCCCGCGACGACGACGCCCTCGCGCTCCAGGTGCCCGGCGACGGCAGCGTCACGCGGCTGCGGGCACTGCTCGACCGGCTGGACGGCATCGATGTCGCCGAACTGTCCGTGCACACGCCCGATCTGGACGACGTCTTCTTCGCGCTCACCGGCCACCCGACCACCGAACAGGAGGCAGTCCGATGACCGCCGCGCTCGCCGACTCCGCCACGATGGTGCGGCGCAACGTCCGCCACACGCTCCGCTACCCCGGCACGATGATCATGTCGCTGGGCGTGCCGACCCTGCTGCTCCTGCTGTTCGTCGGCGTCTTCGGGGGTGCGCTGAACGCCGGGATGGCCACGCACGGCGGGCCCTACATCAACTACGTCGTGCCCGGCATCCTGCTGATGACGGTCGGGTACGGGTCGTCGACGACCGCGTTGGCCGTCAACACGGACATGACCGAAGGCATCATCACCCGCTTCCGCACGATGGCGATCTCCCGGGCGTCCGTGCTGACCGGGCACGTCGTCGGCGCGGTCGCCCGGACGCTGGTCAGCATGGCGCTGCTCGTCGGCATCGCGCTGCCGCTGGGGTTCCGGCCGGCCGCCGGGCCGGTGGCGTGGCTGGCGATCGTCGGTGTCGTCGTGCTGCTCGTGTTGGCGCTGACCTGGCTGGCCGTCGCGATCGGACTGTTGGCCCGCACCGCGCAGGGCACCGGTGCGTTCGTGCTGGTCGTGCAGACCCTGCCGTTCGTGAGCAGCGCGTTCGTGCCGCCCGATTCGATGTCGTCGGGGGTGCGCTGGTTCGCCCGCAACGAACCGTTCACACCGGTCATCGACACCCTGCGCGGACTGCTGCTGGGCACGCCGGTCGGGGACAGCGGCCTGCTGGCCGTGGTGTGGTGCGTCGCGCTGGCGCTGGCCGGCTACCTGTGGTCGCGGGCCCTGTTCAGGCGGAGCCCGGTGCGGTGACCTCGCCGACCGCGGCGGCGCGCAGGGCGTTCGGGTCGAGGTCGGCGTACGTCGAGACCGCTTCGGTGTACGCCGGCCCATCGGCCCGCACCGCCGCCTGCCGGGCACGGTCGACGGACATGGTCGGCTGGAAGCTGCGTGCGTACCGGAACCGTTCGGCCAGCGCGACCAGGCGGGCCGCCGACCGCCCGGCTCCCCGGTCGGCCCGCACCACGGCCAGGGCGAGCAGGAGCGCGCCGCAAGCCGGGAACTCCATCGTGGACAGCGCCGTGACCGTCAACTGGGGCAGTGGTTCGGCGATGTCCTCGATCAGGTCGAGCCTGCCGTGCTGCGCGTGCGCGACGACGGTCGCCGACAGCACCTCGGTACGCCAGTACGCCGTCACCGTGGCGGAGTCGCGCAGCCGTCCGGCCACGTGCCGCCACAGGCGCAGGCCCGCGTCGACGTCGCCCCGGGCGAGCAGGATCTCCGCACGCACCGTCGAGTCGACCATCTCCAGGCCGGCGGCTTCCACGCCGTCGTTGCGCGACGCCTGCTCCAGCCAGTGCTCGGCGTCGTCGATCGCGCCGGCCCGCAGGCACGCGAACACCAGGGCCCACTGGCCGCGGACGGCACTGTGCAGGGCACCGATCTGTTCCACTATGGACAATGCGATGCCGAGGTGGCGGACCGCTTCGTCGGCCGGACCGATCTGGAGGCACAGCTCACCGATCCGGGAGTGCGCGACGGCGCGTATCCACGGGATGCTGTAGTTCTCCAGCGCCGTGAGCATCCGCCGGGCCGCCTTGTAGGCGCCGTCCAGGTCGTTGCTCGCCTCCAACGCGAAGCTGACGGCGGCGTCCGCCATCCCGGCCAGCAGCGGTTCCTCGCTGTCGCACAACGGTTCCACCGCCGCGAGACCGCCTTCGACGGCCGTGCACAGCACGATCTGGATGGCGCGCGCCAGCGTGTCGGCCGGGGCGGGCGGCAGGCGGCGCAGCACCACCAGCGCGCGCAGCGGCCGGCCACTGCGCATCAGCATGCTGCTCGTCGCGCACAGCACCGCGGCGGCCCGGGTGGCCTCGACGTGCGCCGGGGCGGGCCGGTAGTGCGACAGCGTCCACGCCGTGTCGCTGGCCAGGCCGGCCAGGCGGGTGAAGTTCGACTCCAGGATCCACAGGCCGCCCAGCGCGGCGGCCGTCGCGGCGACCGTCGGCCCGTCCTCCCGGTCCAGGGCGTACCGCTGGGCGCGCAGCAGGTTGTCCTGCTCGACCCGCACGTCCCGCATCGCGGGCACGACGTCCGGCCCGAACAGCCGCTCGTGGTGCGCCAGGCCGAAGTCCCGTGCCCACTCCAGGAACCGGTCGATCGCGCCGTCGCTCTCGTCGATCTCGTGGCCACGGGCCGCGCTGAACTCGCGGACCGTCTCCAGCATCCGGAACCGCGTCCCCGACCCGGTGTCGGTCACCTTCAGCAGGGACTGGTCGACGAGTTGCTCCAGGACGTCCAGCACGTCCAGGACGTCGCCGCCGAGCACGGCACGCGCCGCGTTCGCGGTGCAGCCGCCGGGGAACACCGACAGCACGCACATCGCCCGCCGGGCACCGGGTTCCAGGAGGTGCCAGCTCCAGTCGATGACGTCGTGCAGCGTGCGGTGCCGCCGGGGTGCGTCGCGCGCACCGCCGCGCAGGACCGTGAACCGGTCGTCGAGGCGGCGGGCGATGTCGACGACGGACAGCACGCGCACCCGGGCGGCCGCGAGTTCCACGGCGAGCGGCAGGCCGTCCAGACGGTCGCACAACTCGCGCACGACGGTCTCGGGCAGGTCGACGCCGGGACGGGCGGCTTCGGCGCGCTGCCGGAACAGTTCGACCATGGTGGGCAGGTTCAGCTGGGGCAGCAGGTACACCGACTCCGAGGACAGGCCCAGCGGCGCGCGGCTGGTCGTCAGCACCCGCAGGTCCCGGCACCAGGACACCAGGGCCTGCACGAGGTCGGCTGCCCCGCGCACCACGTGTTCGCAGTTGTCCAGGACCAGCAGCACCGGTCCGGCACCGAGCGCGCCGACGATCCCGGAGACGACGTCCGGCGCGACCGCGTGCCTGCTCACGGACGCGGCAGCCGTCTCGCCCACCCCGAGGGCGGACGCGACCTCACCGGCTACGTCGGCGTCGGTGCCGACCCCGGCGAGCGCCACGAAGTGCACGATCCGCTGTTCGGCCTGTCGCCCCACCACGTGCGCGAGCCGTGTCTTGCCGAGACCGCCGGGGCCGACGATCGACGTGACGCGTGACGAACGCAGCATGGCGGTCACGGCGACGACGTCGGCGTCCCGGCCGAGCAACGGGTTCGGCTCGTGCCGGACACCGCACCGCACGACGGGCGTGTCGGCGCGCAGCAGTTCCTGGTACACCTCCTGGACGCCCGCACCGGGGTCGGTGCCCAGTTCGTCACGCAGTTCGCCG
>DASZXM010000455.1:0-8406 GCA_035546415.1 Pseudonocardiaceae bacterium | reverse complement strand
CGGTCGACACGCCCACCGACCCTCACCACCAACCCCCGCGCGTGTCGTTCACTCAATGGCCGACACGCCCACCGACCCACCCGCTTTCCGCGGCCCATCAGCGTGGCCGCCCCGGACCGCCTTGCAGTCGCGGTCCGGCGAGCTGGCCGTGTGAGAAGCCCCTGGCTGCGGCCGTTTGCCGCCGCACAGCGGCAGAAGAGGGTCAGCGAGTGGAACCGGCGAGTTCGGCGACGGCTGCCGTACTGCCCGTGGCCGGGTTCCCCGTCCGTTGGGTCGGGAGCGAAAGCTCTGGCTTTCGCTCTTCAGTGCCGATGTCGGTGATGTCGGTGATGTCGGTGAGGACATCAGCCAAGAGCCGCTCTGCGGTGCCCAATTGGCCGCGGATCGCATCGCGCAAGCGGCGTAGTCGGGTGATCTCGTCGCGGAGTGCGCCGGCGTGTTGTTCGAATTCCGCGTCGGCTCGGGCGCGGCGCTGCGCGAGGTCGGCTTCCAGTTCGGCGCGGCGAGCCGACATGGCCAGGTTGAAATCGGCCTGTGCTTGTGCGCGGAGCTGTTCGGCACGGCGGTCGAGTTCGGCGCGGTGCTGGTGTGCCTCGCGTGTCATGCGGTCGATGTCGGCCTGCGTCCGCCGGATCAGGTCGGCGTGCTCGGTTTCCATGGTGCGGCGCCGGTGGTCGAGTTCGGCGAGCAACTCGCGGTGGCGTTCGGTCAGCCGCGCGGCCGTGTCTTCGGCGTGGCGCCAGGTCCGTTCGGCGGCAGCTTTGGCACGACGGGTGATTTCGTCGGCCTCGGCCGTCGCCAGTTCGACCATCCGTCGCAACCGCTCCGGCAGCGCGCCGGGGTCGGGCGGGGTGCGGCTGAATTGGTCGACGGTGGCTTGCAACCGCCGGATGGTTGCGCGCGCCGAGCCCAGTTCGCGGGCGAGATCCTCGGCCTGGCTCAGGGCGGCGTCGCGGTCGGCGATCAGCAGGCGGGTGTCGCGTTCGGTTGCGTGAACATAGTGCTGCACCTGGTCGCGGTCGTAACCACGGAACACGGTGTCGAAATCGATCTTCAGCGGTACGAGTTCGACCGCGGTCTCGGTCGGGGTGTCGATTGCGGTGTCGTGCATGGCTTTCCTGGCGAGTGCTTGCCTTGTCGGGTCGCCGCTGTCCGCTCGGGTGACGCCGGGGTTTCCCCGGTCAGTCCTGTCGGGCCGTGCGGCGGCCACTGACGGTGGTGTGGCGTCGCTGGTCGGCGTCAGCCGTCACGTCGTTGATCCGGGCGGCCAGAGCGGGGTGTTCGTGGACGAGGTGCGCGCGTAGGTCGGTCAGCGGGCCGAGCAGGGTTGCGGGGTCGTCGCCGGACAGTTCGGCGTGTACTCGGTCGGCCTCGCGTTGTCCGGCGGCAGTGAGCCCGTGCACCGCGCTGGCCTGCCCGGCGAGTTGCCTTAACACCGCCGCGTTCTGCCTGGCCCAGGCGGCCACGGCGCGATCTCCGGCGCGCCGGTCCCTCGTGGCGTGGACCCGGGCCTCTTTGGTCGGCTCGGCTCCGCCGGTGGAGTGCAGACGCAGGTAGCGGCGTTCGGCGGCCTGCCGGCTGGCCACACCCAGCGCGGGTGCCAACTGCGCCCAGCTCGCACCCCCCTGCCGTGCGGCGGTGATCAGCGCGGGCTCCCACCGTGCCAGCTCAGCCCGGAGCTCACGCAGCTCGCTCAAGCCCTCGAGCACACGCGCGACCAGCTCATCGTCCGGACCACCGTCCAGGTCAGGGGGCGGTTCGTGATCGGCGCGGGTGAGTTCGAGCAAGACGGTCAGGCGTCGCAGTGTCTCACTCCATGAGTCCTTCTCAGCCATGTCGTCCCTTAGCTGACCTACTTATTGTCGTCGGATAGACGACATGATAGAACAGAAGTGCGTATTGACACCAGGCAGCAGTCGACAGGGAGGAATCCGATGTTGATGCGCACCTCCGTGACGTATCCGCACGACCAGTCCGCGATGTCGGGCACCTGGTCGCGACCGGCGTCACCGCCCGTGGACGTGATCCGCACGGCAGAGGAGTTCGTGGTCACCGTCGACCTTCCCGGGGTCAGCTCGGATGCCATCGACATCGAAGCCACCCCGACGACACTCCTCGTGCGCGCCGAACGTCGTCCCACACACGCCGGCCCGGACGAGCGGCTGTGTCTGTCCGAACGTCAACTTGGGGTGTTCGCCCGACACCTGGTCCTGGACACACCCGTCGACGTCGAGCGCGTCAGCGCCGGTCACGAGGCCGGTGTGCTGACGATCCGCCTGCCGTTGGCGATCCGGCCAACCCGTCGCCGGGTCACGGTCAGCACCCCCGGTGCCCGGGCCACCGAGGGGATCAGTGGTCGACCCCGGGGCGGTGCGGCGTGACCACGAGCCTGGTTCACGGTGGCCCCGAGCACGCCACCGGCGCAGACCTCGATCTGTCCGAAGACCTGTCCGACGCCGGCGCGGACGTCACGGTGGAGGTCGCGGTAGAGGCGCGGTTGCACCGCGCGCTGCGCGGCTACCTCGAGGCCGTGGCGCATCGTCTCGGCGTGGGCCTGGAGTCCTGCACGCTGGACGTCGACCTGCCCACCTCGGCCTATCTCGCCCTGGATCGACCCCTGCCCGCCTTCCCCGACCGCGAGCTGGCTCTGCTCTGGGACGAGGTGCACGGCTGGGCCGCCGCAATCGAAACCCACTCCGGCGAGGACCTCATCGTGGTGTCCTATCTCGATGCCCCGACGGTGACTCCCCCGCCTCGGTTGCTGGCCCGGTTCGTCCACGACCTCCGTACCGGCGGCCGACGCCTGACCCGTCCCGACCCTCCGGCGCTCCGCACGGCCGGCGATCACCAGGCTTTGGCCCGTGATCTGGAGTCCGCCGCCCGCCCGAACTAGTCGGACCCACTCACCGGGCGCTGGTCGAGTTGAGCGCGCAGGTCGGTGATCGTGTTCTCGGCATCGGCGAGTTGGCTACGGGCGTCGGTGAGCTGGTCCTGGAGGCCGATGATGCGCGCGGCGGAGGCCAGGGTGTGGCCTTCGTCGAGCTGTTCGCGGAGCCGGACGACCAGGGCGAGCTGACGGCGTGAGTAGCGGCGATGCCCGCCTTCGGAACGCTGCGGGCGGACCAGGTCGGCGGTGTCCAGGCTGCGCAGGAACGCTTCCTGCACGCCCAGTAGGCGCGCGGCCTGTCCGGTGGTGTAAGCGGGATAGTCCTGATCGTCGAGGTCGCCCAGTCCGGCCACCCGCACCTCCTCACGTTCGCCCTGCCATTGGCACTACAGATTATCTTGGGTTGATGCTTGACACAATCTACAGTGTGCGCTACAAAAATAGTGCGACGCGGTACATGACCTGGTTTCGAGCACGACGACGTTGCCGGGAAGTGATCGACAATGCTGGACACCACACAGTGGGACATGCGGCCGGACACCACACGCGACGCGGCCAATCACAATGCCAACCACGACGCGGTGAAAAGCGAGTTCGCCGAACTGGTCTACGCCGACCCAGCTTGGCTGGACGCGGAGTTCGACGCGATCATGACCGCCAACTTCGGCGCTCTGGTCCCATCTCAGTGCCCGCCGCCGATGTCACCCCGCTCGTGGCCCGGGAACACCGGCCCACGGCAACCGCGCCGAACGGCGCACTCCGGCGACCGGTTTCCCACGGAAGTCCGGAGTGGATGGTCGAGCGTGCGTCGGGAGCGTTCCCCTCCGCGTCCCCGCGCGCCGGACGCTCGATGAACGCCACAGCGAAAACGACGACGACACGGTGAAAGGCAGGTGATGGCACGCGGCCACACCCGGTAACGCTGTTTCCCCTCGCCCGTGCGTTCGGCGGGGACGCCTGCATCGACCTTGCGGCCGAAGAGACCCGTAATGGTCCCGGCCCCGGCGTCCAGCGGCGCATTCCGCGGCTCCTCGCCGCACCGGCATGGGCACGTAACAAGAAACTCCCCTCATACGAACCGGTTCCGGCCCCGCCGCTGGTCGCCCGAGACTCGCGGCGGGCCGGACCTGAGCACGACATCGAACGTCATCAATCATCAGGGTTATCAATCACCAGGGTTTGAGTACAGGTCGACCGAGCCGCCTCCGGCCCACCAGCACGCCGGGAGGTGGTGCACAGGGAAGGAGAAATGGAGGCGCATGGTCATGTTGATGCGAACTGACCCGTTCCGGGAGCTGGACCGGCTCACGCAACAGTTCTTTGGTACCAACGGCACCCCAGCTCGGCCTGCGGTGATGCCCATGGACGCCTACCGGTCGGGCAACGAGTACGTCGTGGAGTTCGACCTGCCCGGGGTGGCGCCGGACTCGATCGACCTGGACGTGGAGCGCAACGTGCTCACCGTCAAGGCCGAACGCACCCCCACCTTCGGCGAGGGCGCCGAGGTGCAGGTGGCCGAACGGCCCCGCGGAGTGTTCTCCCGGCAACTGTTCCTCGGCGACACCCTGGACGCGGACAACATCAAGGCCGACTACGACGCGGGAGTGCTGACCCTGCGCGTGCCAATTGCCGAACAGGCCAAACCCCGCAAGATCGCCATCAGTGGCGGTGGCCAGGCCAAGCAAATCAACGCCTGAGCACACCGATTCTGGCTCGGCCCACACCTGGTCCCGCCCGGTGGCGTCGACGGCCCACGGGCGGGGTCGGCATCATTGCCGCCCCTGCCCGTGGCCCGGACCCGGCACGGTTGAGCGAACGACTGCCCCGGCCCACGAGCACCTGACCACCCGCATCGCCTTGTCGCCAGTCAGGACACCAACGCGGACACCCAGCAGACGGAGGAGGTGCCATGTTCGACGACACGCACACCACCGACATCGACCGCATGCTCGACCATGGAGCCCCCGCCAACGATGTCGCCGACCAATTGCGCCCGGCCCGCCACGAGCCCACCGACGACGAACAGACTCGCGAGCAAGCCCTCAGCGCTGCCGGGCAGGTGTTGGAAGCCGATCCGTCCGATGTGGCTGATCAGCTCCGTGACGCTCCGGTCATCGATGAGACCGAACCCTGGCCCTGATCAGCCTGTCCTGATCACCCGCGCCGTGATTACCCTGGCCCTGATCACCCGCGCCGTGATCACTCTGGCCCTGATCCACGTCATCCCGGCATCGCACGGCGACCAAAGGGAACAACGGCAATGAGCAGCGCTCGTCGGCGTCCGGCCACCATCGCCGCGACGCTAGCCACCATGACTCGCGACCTCCGGCGCGCGATCCGCGCCGCCGAGCCGTCCCGCGCGCCCGACCTGGTCCCGCTCCGCGATACCGGCTGGCAGCTCACCCAACTCACCGGCGAGCTGACCGATCTGGTCACCGTGCTGGCCGAGCACACCGGCCACCACATCGAGCAAGAACACGCCCACCAGGCCGGCGCCTGGCCGGTCACCGACCAGTTGCCCCGCGCCTGCCGTGACCTGGCCGCTCTCCGGCGTGCGCTGGACGCCGCCCACACGGCGGCGCGCGGCTACTACACGGCGATCAGCCACGCGACCGCCACGCGGTCACCGGACCGGTCAATTCGCCATGATCAGCGGCCATGTGAGCACCGCCATGAGTACTGACCAGCCCGACCCCTATGCAGTGCTTGGCATCGAACCGAACGCCAGCAGCGCCGAAATCACCGCGGCCTACCGGCGTGCGCTTCGCGCCTGCCACCCCGACACACCACACCCCGACCGCGACCGGCTCGCGTCGGTCATCGCCGCATACCGCCAACTCCGGAACCAACCCCGCCCTCCACGGGACGACCGTGAGACACGTCCGCAGTCGTCCCGCGGTATCGACATCCCCGTGCGCGTGCACCACCACGGTCCCGCGCTACCGGCCGCAGACCTTCGCGCCGGCCCCGTACGCCGCCACCCATCAACACGGAACACGGGGCATCGTGGCGACTCCTGACCAGTGAGATGGGCGGGCAAGGGCAGCGCTGAACTCATCCACTCATCAGAAAGCGGGACGACGCCTCAACCACGGCCAGCGACACCACCGACGTGGGCACGACAAGAGCGGCAGCGCCCCGACGCCACACCCACGGCCGCCCGCTACGCCCAGTGCACGACTACCGCGCGGCAGTGCGGCCACAACCTCCGCCACGACTGGCAGACTGGCCGACTGGCAGGTCGGCGGGTCGGCCTGGACCAGGCGAATACCGGCCGGGCGAACACGATTGGCCATACCGCGCGTGTCGTTCGTTCAATGGCCGACACGCCCACCCTCCACGAGCGGTTCGCGGTCCGCGGTTCGCGGTCCGCGAACAGTCGACACGCCGACCAACCCTGGCCTGCAACCCGCGACCCGCGCGTGTCGTCCGCTCAACGGTCGACACGCCCACTGCCCCCGCCAATCCCCGCGCGTGTCGTCCGTTGAACGGTCGACACGCCCGAAACCAACCTTCCGCCCGCGCGTGTCGACCGTTCGCGCGTAGCGAAGCCAGCGCGTAGCGAACTCGGCCCGTAGCGAACTCGGCCCGTAGCGAATTCAGCCCCCGGCGAACTCAGCCCCTCGCGAACTCAGCCCGCCGCGAACTCAGCTCCCGGCGAAGTCAGCCCGTAGCGAACTCAGCCTCAATCAACCCAGCGCTCAACCAACCGAGTCGCAGCCAACCCAGCCCGCCAGCCAAATCCGGCCCTCACAGCGTCCTGGAGATGATCTCCTTCATGATCTCGTTCGTGCCGCCGTAAATCCGCTGCACGCGAATGTCCGTCCAGGCCCGCGCGATCGGGTACTCGTTCATGTAGCCGTACCCACCGTGCATCTGCACGCATTTGTCGATCACCTGGAACGCCCGTTCGCTGCACCACCACTTCGCCATCGCGGCCGTCGGCACGTCCAGTTCCCCACGCAGGTGCGACGTGATGCACTGGTCGAGGAATGCCCGGCACACCGTGGCTTCCGTCGCGCATTCCGCCATCGTGAACCGCGTGTTCTGGAAGTTGAAGATCTCCCTGCCGAACGCCGTGCGCTCCTTGGTGTACTTCAGCGTGTCCGCGACCGCAGCCTCCATCGCACACACCGACGAGATCGCGATGATCAGCCGTTCCTGCGGCAACTGCTGCATCAGCTGCACGAAACCCTGGCCCTCGACGCCGCCGAGCAGGTTCCCGACCGGCACGACCACGTCGTCGAAGAACAACTCCGCCGTGTCCTGACCCTTCAAACCGACCTTGTCCAACACCCGGCCGCGCCGGAAACCGTCGGACGCCGCCTCCACCACGAACAGCGAGACGCCGTGCGCACCTTCGCCGGCGTCCGTTTTCGCCGCGACGATCACCACGTCCGCTTGGCCGCCGTTCGTGATGAACGTCTTCGCGCCGTTCAGCACGTAGTGGTCACCGTTCAGCACGGCCTTCGTCTTGATGTTCTGCAGGTCCGATCCGGTGCCCGGCTCGGTCATCGCGATCGCGCCGACCCATTCGCCGCTGGCCAGCTTCGGCAGCCACGCCTTCCGCTGCTCCTCCGTGCCGTACGTCAACAGGTACGGCGCGACGATGCCGTTGTGCAGGCTGACGCCCCAACAGCCGTCGCCGACCCGCACCTGCTCCTCCATCAGCACGATCTCGTGTGCGAACGTGCCGCCCCCGCCGCCGTACTCCTCGGGGATCGACAGACACAGCAGGCCGACGTCGCCCGCACGGTTCCACAGCTCCCGGTCCACGTGCTTCTGCGCCATCCACCGGTCCTGGTTGGGCGCCAGCTCCTTCTCACAGAACGACCTGGCCAGCTCCTGGAAGGCGGCCAGGTCCTCGGTCATCCACGCGGACCGGCGGGTGGCTTGGCTCGACACGTGACCCTCCAAACACGTTCCACAACGAAGTTAAGTTCCACATGGAAGTTACCGGCAGTCCGGAATGTAAGTAAAGTGTCAGGCAATGGACACCATCCGCACGCACCTCACGCAGGCCGAACGCAGCGAACGCACGCGTATACTGCTGTTCGAGGCGACGATCGAGTGCCTGCTCGACCTCGGCTACGCGGGCACGTCGGTCAACGAGATCTGCCGCCGCGCGGGGCTGTCCAGGGGCGCGCAACAACACCACTTCGCCACCAAGGGCGAGCTGATGGCGCACGCCCTTGAGTACCTCGTCGCCAAGCTCAGCGAGCACATCACCGGCGCGATCCGCGACCTGGCCGGTGACCCGGACCGGGTCGCCAAGGGCATCGACCTGCTGTGGCAGACGTTCTCCGGCACGCTGTCCACCGCGGCCATGGAGCTCTGGGTCGCCGCCCGCACGGACGCCGAACTGCGCGGCGCGCTGCTGCCCGTCGATCGGGCGCTGGGCAAGGCGACGTTGGAGCTGTACCGGAACGTGGCGTGGCCGGACACGCCGACCGAGCGGATGGACACGCTGTACTGGCTGACGGTGAACCTGACCCGCGGCCTCGCCATGGACGCCATGA
>DASZXM010000454.1:0-3615 GCA_035546415.1 Pseudonocardiaceae bacterium | reverse complement strand
CGGGTGACCAGGACCACACCACTCCACCAGTCGGTCACCGTCGGCAGCCACGCCACCCCGGAGTCCTCGGCCGGCCGTCACCCGATGGAAGGACCGTAGCGTGTAACCGGCCCAGAACCCAACGTATCTCCGACAGTCTTTCGGTGACGAACGGAGCGGTCCTCCGGCGTGATCAGCCGTTGACCACCCCGTCGGCGACGGCAGCGGCGGCGACAGCGGCAGCCACCTCGGGGGCAACACGCGGGTCGAACGGGCTGGGCACGATCCGGTCCACGGCCAGGTCGTCGGCTGCCACGGCGGCGATCGCGTCGGCCGCGGCGAGCTTCATCCGCTCGGTGATGGCGGTCGCGCCCGCGTCCAGCGCGCCCCGGAAGATGCCCGGGAACGCGAGCACGTTGTTGATCTGATTGGGAAAATCACTCCGCCCGGTGGCCACGACGGCCGCGTACCGCTGCGCGACGTCCGGGTGGATCTCCGGGTCGGGGTTGGACAGGGCGAACACGATCCCGTTCGGCGCCATCGTCGCGACCAACTCCTCGGCCACGGTCGACGACGACAGGCCGACGAACACGTCGGCGCCGCGCAGCGCGGTCGCCAGGTCGCCGGTCAGCCCGGTCAGGTTGGTGCGGGTGGCCAGCTCGGCCTTCACCGGGTTCAGGCCGTCCCGGCCGGCGTGGATGATGCCCCGCGAGTCCAGCACGGTCACGTCGCCGACGCCGGCGGCGAGCAGGATGTTCGCGCACGCCACCCCGGCGGCACCGGCGCCTGCGATGACCACCCGCAGGTCGGGCAGCGTCCGGTCGGTCACGGTGGCGGCGTTGCGCAGCGCGGCCAGCAGGACGACGGCGGTGCCGTGCTGGTCGTCGTGCATGACCGGGCAGTCGAGTTCCTTGATCAGCCGGGCTTCCAGCTCGAAGCAGCGCGGCGCGGACACGTCCTCCAGGTTGATCGCGCCGAACGACGGCCGCAGCCGGACGAGCGTCTCGACGATCTCGTCCACGTCGGTGGTGTCCAGCACCAGCGGGATCGAGTCCAGCCCGCCGAACCGCTTGAACAGCGCGGACTTGCCCTCCATGACCGGCAGCGACGCGGCCGCGCCGATGTCGCCCAGGCCGAGCACGGCGGTGCCGTCGCTGACCACGGCGACCAGCCGGTGCGCCCACGTGTAGCGGCTGGCCAGCGCGGCGTCCTCGGCGATCGCGCGGCTCACCTTCGCCACGCCCGGGGTGTACGCGATGGACAGCGACCGGGGGTCGGCCAGCGGGGCCGTCGCGTCCACGCCGAGCTTGCCGCCCTCGTGAGCGGCGAAGATCTCGTCGTCGGACAGGCTCAGGTCCCGGTCGTTCACGGTGGTCACGGGGAATTCCTCCTGGCGGGAGCGTGCTGGGGTGCCCGGTGGGCCACGACGTGGCCTCGGCTTGGTGCGTCGGGCGGGTTCGCGCCGGCAGGAAACAGGCGCCGGTACGGCTGCTCACGCCAGGGGTGCGGCGGAGCCGGTGCGCACGGGCGCTGCGGTATCCGTCAGTCTGCCAGCCCGGAGCACGATTGTCTGCGGCGGGGGTCACAGTGCGACAAAGGATTTTTCGCTGGTCAAGGACCAGGCATGTAAGACGTCCGTCCGGTTTGGCCGGGCGGCCGGATCGCTATCGTGTGCGCCATGCAGGCACGTGAACTGGCGGTCCGCGACGCCTACGAGTTCAGCCCCAGGTCGTTCCCGGACAGCCGGGGCCTGTTCGTCGCCCCGTACCAGGAATCGGCGTTCGTCGACGCGGTCGGCTTCCCGCTGCGGGTCGCGCAGACCAACCACAGCGTCTCCAGGCGCGGCGTCATCCGCGGCATGCATTTCGCCGACACCCCGCCCGGCCAGTCCAAGTACGTGTACTGCCCGAGCGGCGCGCTGCTGGACGTGATCGTCGACCTGCGGGTCGGCTCGCCGACGTTCGGCGCGGTCGACACGGTGCTGCTCGACTCGGTCGACTACCGCGCGGTGTACGTGGCGGAGGGCATCGGGCACGGGTTCGTCGCACTGCGGGACGACACGGTCATGGCGTACCTGTGCTCGACGGGCTACAACCCGGCCGGTGAACACGGCCTGAACCCGCTGGACCCGGAACTGCGGCTGCCGTGGCCGTCGGACATCGAGCCGATCCTGTCGGACAAGGACGCGACGGCACCGACCCTGGCCGAGGCACGCGACGCCGGTCTGCTGCCGACCTACGCCGACTGCGTCGCGTACTACGAGAAGCTGAGGACCTGACGACTCGCTAGGCCTCGGCACGCGGCCGCCCCGGCCGCGGCCAGAGCCGAGCCGTGACGACCCCGAGCACACTGGCGGGCCCGAGGTCCCGCGAGTCGGTCGACGCGAACGTGTTGTCCCCGGTCACGAACCACGTCCCGTCCCCGTTGTCGTGCACGGCCCGTTTCACGGACAGCTGCTGCGGCCGCGCGGCCCACCGCACGAGCACGATGTCGCCCTGCTTGGGCGGCACCCGCCTGCTGACCAACACGACGTCCCCGTCGACGAGCGCGGGAGCCATCGACGGCCCGCGCACCCGCAGCCGTCGCCAGGGCAGTCTCCCGAGCCCGTCCCGCTGCGGTGCCAACGATCACCTCCGACTGCCTGCGTGGCACCACGAGGGTAGGGTTCGACCCGTCGGAGCATCCACTGTCAGGGAGGACCAATGCGACTGGTGTCGCGCATCCTCGGCCCGCGCCTGGAGGCCACTGCTCACTGCGATCTGCCGTGCGGTGTCTACGACCCCGCGCAGGCCCGCATCGAGGCGGAGTCCGTCAAGGCGATCCAGGAGAAGTACCAGGGCAACGAGGACCCCGAGTTCCGCACCCGGGCGATCATGATCAAGGAGCAGCGCGCCGAACTGGTCAAGCACCACCTGTGGGTGCTGTGGACCGACTACTTCAAGCCGCCGCACTTCGAGAAGTACCCGCAGCTGCACGACCTGTTCAACAGGGCGACGAAGGCAGCAGGCGCCAGCGGCGCCAAGGGCTCCATGGACCCCGCCAAGGGCCAGGAACTCCTGGACCTGATCGCCGAAATCGACAAGATCTTCTGGGAGACGAAGAAGGCCTGAGGTCGAGCTCTGACCTGCCGTTCTGGTGGCCGTCAGTCCTCGTCGTTGACCATCGTCGGTGACGTTCCGCAGCCCAGCGGAGCTCAACCGACACCTCTCTCCCAGGCTCCCCGACACGGGGCCAGACACACGGCCGGCGATGCCGAGTCAAGGGTCAAGATCGCGCAGCGACGCGAGCGCCCTTGACGCGGTGGCGCCGGCCGTAGTCATGCTCCGACAAGTCGAGGCATGACAGTAGTTGGACACTTATCCCCCGCAGGGGCTGTCAGGCTCAAGTTGAGCCGATCTCGGAGCTACCGGCTAGACGGATGCACGATCAAGTTCGGGTGGAGGGTCACCGGTGGGGTTCTGCTGCTTAGCCGCGTCGATGTCACATGTGCCCAGCTCCAGCAATGTGAACTGTCCCGGTGGCCGAAGGTGCGAAGCGTCATCGGCCACCAATCGCCACGCCAAACTCGCCCAGGCTGACCGACGGCGCGATCGTCACGGCCTGGGGCCCGTCGAGAATCGGCTAGATCCTTATGCG
>DASZXM010000453.1:0-4445 GCA_035546415.1 Pseudonocardiaceae bacterium | reverse complement strand
GCCGGCGGCGTCGGTCGAGGACGTGCTGCAGGAGACGTTCCTGGCCGTGTGGCGCGGTGCCGGCAGGTACTCCGCCGACGGCCGGGCCGGCGCGTGGCTGTGGGGGATCGCGCGCCGGCAGGCCGCGTTGTGGGTGCGGCGCAACGGAAAGCCGCTGCCACCCGATCCGGGGCCCTCGGTCGCCGACCCGGCGGACCGGGCGGTGCGGCGCACCGACCTGGCATCGGCCGTCGAGTCGCTGGGCGAACCGGAGCGGGAGCTGTGGCGCCTGCTCTACGAGGAGGACCGGTCGGTGGCCGAGGTGGCCGGCCGGCTGGGCATTCCGCACGGCACGGTCAAGAGCCGTGCCCACCACGTCCGGCGGTTGCTCCGCGCGGCACTCGGACAGGAGGGGACATGACGGACGACGTCGACCCGGGTGCCGGCCGGGACGTCGACCTGGACGTCGATCTGGACACCGTCTGGGAGCGGGTGCGGACCCACGTGTGGGCGCCCCGGGTGGGCCGTGTCGAAACGCTGGCCAGGGTGCTGCTGCGCTCCCCCGGCCTGGCCAGGGCGCTGGTGACCACGCCGTCGCTGCTGCTGTCGTGGATCGTCGCGACCGCGGCCGTGCTGCTGGTCGGCGGCACGCTGCTGACCCTGGCCACCGGGCAGCCGATGGTGGCGCTCCTCGCCCCGGCGCTGGCCGGGATCGGCATCGCGTACGCCTACGGTCCGGGCACCGATCCGGCGTACGAACTGGCCAGCAGCATGCCGGTGAGCGACCGGATGGTGCTGCTGGTACGGGCCGTCGCGGTGTTCGGTCTCAACGCCGGGCTCGGCGTGGTCGCGTCGACGATCGTGCCCGGCGCACACCAGTTGACGCTGTCCTGGCTGGTCCCGATGACCGCCGTCGCCGCCGTCGCGCTCGCCGCCGCGACACTGGCCGACTCGGCGCACGTCGGCGTCGCGCTCGGCCTGGCGGGGTGGTTCATCGCCGTGCTGGCCGGACACGCGGCCACCGGCCGCATCGACGCCGCCGTCGCTGACCACGCGTTCGCCCTGCCCTACGTCGGAGTCACGGTCGCGTGCGTCGCCATCGTCCTGAGCGACAACCGACTGCCCACCGAGCAGAAACGAGGTTGGTCATGAACGTCGAGGTCACCGGGCTGGTCCGCCGGTTCCGCCGGACGGAGGCGGTCGCCGGGGTCGACCTGGCCGTCGGCACCGGGGTGTTCGGCCTGCTCGGCCCGAACGGCGCCGGCAAGACGACCCTGCTGCGCACGCTGGCCACGGTCCTGCCGCCGACGTCCGGCCGGGTGCGGCTGCTGGACCGCGACCCGGGACACCACGCCGAGCGCCGGGAGATCCGCAGACGGCTGGGTTACCTGCCGCAGGCGCTGGGCTACTACCCGAACTTCACGGTGTTCGAGTTCGTCGAGTACTTCGCCCTGCTCAAGGAGATCCCGCCGGACCGGTCGGCGAAGGCGACCGCGGCCGCGATCGAGCGGGTCGGCCTCGCCGGGCGGGCCAGGTCCAAGCTGCGGACGCTGTCCGGTGGCATGCTGCGCCGCGCCGGCATCGCCCAAGCCATCGTGAACGACCCGGACCTGCTGCTGCTGGACGAGCCGACCGCGGGCCTGGACCCGGAGCTGCGCGTGGAGTTCCGAACGCTGCTGCGCGACATCGGCTCGCGGGCCACCGTCGTGGTGAGCACGCACCTGGTGGAGGACGTCGGCGCGGCGTGCGACTCGGTCGCGCTGATGCTCGCCGGCAAGGTCGTCTTCCACGGCACCCCGGCCGAGCTGACCGCCCTGGGCGACGATCACGCGGTCGGCGACGCCCCGCTGGAGCGCGGCTACGCCGCCGTCCTCGCGCAGGCCCGGTCATGACCGGGCTGCTGCGCATCGAGGCGCGCCGCAACACGTTCCTGGTGCTGCTGCCGGTGCTGGCGCTGCTGACCGCGCTGTCGCCGCTGGTGCGCAACCTGACACCGGTGGCGCTGTGGTCCTATCGCAGCACCCTGGTCGAGGGTCAGGTGCAGGTGATCGGCCCGTTCGCGGCCGGTGTGGCGGCCTGGATGGCCGGGCGGGAACGCAGGCGGGGTGTCGACGACGTGCTGGCCTGCACGCCGACGGACCCCTGGCGGCGGCTGCTCGCCCCGTGGGCGGTCACGGCGGCATGGGCGGCGCTCTGCTACGCCGGCACGGCGGCCGGGGCGTTCGTCGTCACCGCCCGGCAGGCCACCTGGGGCGGTCCGGACTGGCCCGCCGTCACCGTCGGGCTGGTCGCCGTCGTGGCGCTGTCCGGGATCGGTTTCGCCGTGGGGCGGCGGTTTCCCGGGCGGTTCACCGCGCCGCTGGTCGCCGTCGGGACGTTCGCCGTGCTGGCACTGGGAACCGACTTCGGGTTCAGCGGCAACCGGTTCGGCAGGCTCAGCCCGCTGTTCCCGAGCATCGAGTACGGACAGGGCCAGTTCTACCCGGCCCGGTCGGACCTGGCGATCGTGCAGATCATCTTCCTGGCCGGTGTGCTGGTCGTGTCGCTGGGCGTGCTGGCATTGCGCGAACACCACGGCCGGACGCTCGTGGCGGCGCTGCTGGCGGCGGGAGTGGCGCTGGCCGGCGCGGGCGTCGGGTTGGCGGCCACCAGCCGCAGCGACGTACGCGGGGTGATCGTGCCCGCCGTGCACGACGCGGCGAGCGACCGGCCGGTCGCGTTCACACCGGTGTGCGGGCATACGGCGCTGCCGGTGTGCGTGCACCCGGCCTACGCCGAGGAGCTGCCGATGCTGTCCACTGTGGTCGACGACATCGCCGCGCCGCTGGCCGGCTCCCCCGGCGCACCGACCCGGGTGGAACAGGTGGGTGGCATCCAGAAGAGCGACTTCGCGCTGCACGGCCCGGTGCTGACCGTGCCGGCCTTCTCGATCACCGGGAACTCGTTGGGGCAATCCGCGTTCGCCGACGCCGTGCGGACCCGGATCGCACTGGCGCTCGTCGGCTCGCCCGGCCACGGCACGGCGCAGCTGGCCGTCGCTCGCTACCTGCTCGACCAGGCACACGGCACGCCGGCTCCCGGCTCCGGCCTGACCGACCCGGCCGTGGTCGACGCGGCACGGCGCCTGGCCGCACTGTCCCCGGCCGCCCGGACCGCCTGGTTCCACCGGCATCTGGCCGATCTGGTGGCCGGCCGGCTGACCGTCCGGGACCTGCCATGACGCGCCGGCTGCTGGGCCTGTTCCTGTCCGGCAGGCGGACCACGACGGCTCTCACGGTCACGGCCGCGATCGTGGTCGTGCTGCGGGTCACCCAGCCGTGGACGCGCGGCCAGGATGGCCTGCCGCAACTGCTGCCGCTGCTGCTGGACGTGGCCGTGGCCGCCGTGATCGGCGCGTGCTGCCAGAGCCCGTTCGGCGAGCCGGAACGGGCGACGACACCGCTGCCGTGGCTGCGGCTGACCCACGTCACCCTGCTCGTGGCGTTCGCGTGTGCGGCGCTGACCCTGGCGCAGCCGGACGACCTGGGCGTCGCCGTGCGCAACGCCGTCGGCCTGGCCGGGATCGCGCTGCTGGCCGCCGTCGTCACCGGCGGCGCCCTGTCCTGGACGGTTCCGCTGGGCTACGTCGTGTACTGCGCGGGCGCGATGGACCTGCACACGACGTCGCTGTGGAGTTGGCCCGCGCTGGCCGCTACCGACCGCACGGCGACGGTCATCGCGGTGTCGTTCCTGGTGGCCGGTGCCCTGGCGATGGCGGTCCGGGGGGCACGGGACCGGGCGTGAACGCGCGCAGCGCCTGATCCAGCAGCCACCGCTCGGCCTCGTCCCACGGCCAGCCGCAGTCGCGGACCAGCGTGCGCCACGCCGCGGGACCGAACCAGAACCAGAGCAGGTCGGCCGCCCGGTCGACCCGCTCCACGGCGCCGAGGGTGGCCAGGTGTTCGGCGACGGAGCGCAGCGTGGCGCGGTACGCGGTGGTGCCGGCCGTCCACACCCGCTCGGCGTCGTCCTGCGCGGACATCGCCGAGTACATGATGTCGATGGCGACCCGGTGGGTCTCGTTGCCCCACCGGGTGCCGCGGGCCAGTGCGGTGAGCGCCGCCGTCAGGTCGCCCGCGGCGCGGACCTCGGCGAGCGTCTCGTCGGCCCGCGAGCCGGTGACCGCCGAGGAGAGCAGTTCGGCGAGGATGCCAGCCTTGCCGCCGGCACTGGCGTACACGGTCTTCACGGCCGTGCCGGCCGCGCGAGCGATGTCGGCGACCGTGACCCGGGCGTAGCCCCGCTCGGCGAACAGGTCCCTGGCCGCCGTGAGGATGTCGGCGCGGGTGGTCGCGGCGTCCTCCGCCCGGCGGGGCGAGCGGTACGGACGCGTAACAGGCATGCGATCAGCATATCGCCGGCAATGAATGCCTACCGTGGGCATTCATTGCACAACCGTTCACCTGAACTGGGGGTTCACCGTGGCC
>DASZXM010000452.1:0-4597 GCA_035546415.1 Pseudonocardiaceae bacterium | reverse complement strand
GGTCTGTGTCGCGACCGGTCGGCGCACTTCGACGCGCACCCAGTCCGTATACCTCGGCACCGTCGTCCACGTCGCCGTCGCCGAACCCGACGCCGGCACCTGGTGCACCGACTGCGGACCCAGCTGGTTGTAGAACGTGATCGCCGTGCCGGGCACGCCGCCGACCGTGACCTCGAACGTGACCTGCGTGCCGAGGCCGGTGCGCAGGGTGTCGCCGATGCCGGCCGACCGGGTGCCGTCCGTCGCCGACATCGCCAACCGGACCGCCGAGGACTCGGCGAGCCAGGTGTGGCCTCCGCGCAGGCCGGCCATCAGCCGCTCGGCCCGCAGGTCGTCGGCGAGGACCACGTTGTGCGGCAGGCCGACGACCTGGTCGGGGTTGTGCGCGTCCGAGTCACCGACGGCCGGTATCCACGTCCCGGTGCGCAGCAGACCGTCCCATGTGGTCACCGCGGCCTCGTCGTCCAGCGTCCACGGGCCGTTCCAGATCTCGATGAGATCCGCCTTCTCGTAGTTGAACTCCCAGGTGCAGCCCAGGCACGTGGCGAACGGGTGGGCGGCGACGACCGTGCCACCGACCCGGTGCACCTCGTCGACGAACCGCTGGAAGTCCCTGGGGTCGGTGGCGCGGTAGCGCCAGTCGATCCAGTGGCCGGCCGGGAGGTTCAGCGCCGGCCAGTGACCGGTGCGCGTGGTGACCTCCTCGCCGTTGATGATCAGCAGGTCGGGCGTTGCGACCGTGCCCCACCGCAGCGTCGAGCTGGACGTGTTGTGGTCGGTGGACACGATGAAATCCAGGCCGGCCGTGCGCGCGTCGGCGACCAGCTCGTCCGGGGTGCGCCTGCCGTCCGAGTAGACCGTGTGCAAGTGGCAGTCACCCCGGTACCACGACCTGCCACGCGCCTTCGCGGGCGCCGTGACCGGCGCGGGCTGCGGCCGGAAGGGGGTGCCGGACGGGCCGAACGTCAGCGTGATGTCGACCGTGTAGTGCAGGCCCTGCGGCGCGACCGTGTACGGGCCGAGGATGACGTGCCACGTGCCGGGCGTGACGGGACCCGGGATGTAGCCGGGCGTCGCGTCGGACGCGCTGATCGCGAACGACGTGCGGAACCCGCCGGACCAGCCGCGGAAGCCGCGCTGGTTGCCCAGGTCATGCCCTTCGGGCCCGAACATGCCGATGTCGCACGCGTTGCCGGGCAGACCGGCGGGCGCCGTGGGGCGGTCGTAGGTGTAGTCGACGGCGATCTCCGCGACGCCGTGGGGCACCTCGATCGGCAGGTAGTACCAGTCGGCGGCGTCCGGCGGGATGGTGCCGGTGATCGTCCTGGTCCGCGTGCCGGACGCGGGCGCGTCGGCGAACGCCACCGTGGGTAGGAAGACGCTCGCGGCCAGTGCGCCGCTGGTGGCGAACAGTCCCCTTCGGCTCATCTGTGACATGCGCATGACCGTATGAGCGGGCCAGGAGGTACATAACCGCCATCAGGTGAACAGAGTCGGTCGATTTCCCACCGGCTCCGGTGCCCGTTGTCGGTGCCGGTGGCTACGGTCGCCGCCATGGACCTGACCTGCGCAACGGCCGATCTGGCGGCAGCCGCCGCCGACGTGGCACGCCTGCTCCCGGCCCGCGCCCCCGACCCGGTGCTGTCGGCCGTGCTGCTGACCGCCGGGCCGGACGGCGTCGAACTGGCCGGCACCGACCGGGAGCGTTCGGTGCGGCTGCGCCGGCCGGCCCTGGTGCACGACGAGGGCACCGTGCTGGTGCCGGGCCGCCCGCTGGCCGAGACGCTGCGGTCGCTGGACGTGCCGGAGGTCCGGCTGACGGTGGAGGGCTCGCGGCTGGCCGTGCGCACGCCCAGGGCACGGTTCGCGCTGCCGTCGCTGGACATCGGCGTGCACCCGGGCGTGCCGGTGCCACCACCGGTGACCGGCACCGCCCCGGGCGGGCCGCTGCTGCGGGCGCTGGTCGCCGCGGCCGGGGCGACGTCGCGGGACGAGGCACTGCCGCTGTTCACCGGCATCCGGGTGCGGTCGACGGGCACGGCACTGCGGCTGGTGGCGACCGACCGGTACCGGCTGGTCGTCGCGGAACTGCCGTGGCAGGCGGCCACCGAGATGGACGTGCTGCTGCCCGGCGCGCTGGCCGCGGAGATCGCCCGGCAGGCAGCCGGGGTGCCCATGGTGACGCTGCACGCGGACGCCGACCGGGCGGCCGTGAGCTGGCCGGACGCGGAGATCGGCACCGCCCTGCTGGCCACTCCGTTCCCGGACGAACACCGCCACCTCGGCACCACCGGCGACGCCCGGGTGACGGTCGACGCGGACGCGCTGGCCGGTGCCGTGCGCCGGGTCGGGCTGTACGCGGACGGCCGCGGCGCCATGTCCCTGGACCTGGGCGACGGCGAGGTGCGGGTGCGGGCCGAGGGCGCGGACCTCGGCGAGGCCGACGAGTCGGTGAAGGCGACCGTGACCGGCCGGCTGACCCAGCACTACCGGGTCCGCTACCTGGCCGACGCGCTGAAGGTGTTCGCCGGCCAGCGGGTGTCGGTGGACATCAAGGGCGGCATGAAGTCGACCGTCCTCACCGCCGCCGAGCCGGACACCGACGGCCTGGAACTCCACTACGTCGTGATGCCGATCCTGCCCCGCTAGGCGCGCAGGTACTCCAGCTGCGCCCGCACGGACAACTCGGCCGCCGGCCACACCGCCCGGTCGACGTCGACGTACACCGCCTCCACCACCTGCCGGGCGGTCGCGTCCGGGCCGAGCCGGTCCAGTGCCGCGCGGACCTGGTCCAGCCGCTGCTCACGGTGCGCCAGGTAGGCCCGCGCGACATCGCCCGCGTCGGGCAGCTCCGGGCCGTGGCCGGGCAGCACCGCCGTGCCGGGCGGCAGTTCGGCGAGCGCGCGCAGCGAGTCGAGGTACGCGCCGAGCTTGCCGTCCGGGTGGGCCACGACGGTCGTGCCCCAGCCGAGCACGGTGTCGCCGGTGAGGACGGCGGAGCCGCCGTCGTCGGTGACCAGAAAGCTCAGCGAGTCCGACGTGTGGCCGGGCGTGGCGAGCACCCGGATCTCCAGGCCGGCGGCTGCCACGACGTCCCCGCCGGACACGCCCTCCGAGCCCAGCCGCAGCGCCGGGTCGAGCGCGTGGACGGGCACCCCACCGGCCAGTTCGGCGAACCGGCGGGCGCCGTCGGCGTGGTCGGGGTGGCCGTGGGTGAGCAGCACCTCGGCGACCGGGCCGTGGGCCAGCACGCGGCGCAGGTGCGTCTCGTCGTCCGGGCCGGGGTCGACGACGACCGCCGCCGTGGCGTCGGGCGCGCGCAGCAGCCACGTGTTGGTGCCGTCCAGGGTCATCACGGACGGGTTCTCGGCGAGCAGCACGGACGCCGTCGCCGTGACGGGCCGCAGCACGCCGTAGGCGGGGTGGGTCATCACGACTCCAGTGCGTCGCCGGGCCGGGCGTCCAGGTGGGCGGCCGCCGTGTCGTACCGCGGGTCGCCGGGCAGCACGACGCGGATCACGTTGCCGTCCCGCACGACCTTCGGCGTGACCTTGTCGATCGTCCGGTCGGCCGCCATGGCGGCGGCGACCGAGTCGTACTCGGCCATGTCCGACAACGTCACCCAGGTCGGCGGCAGCAGGCCGCGGCGGCCGGCGCGCCAGTCGTCCAGCGCGTCCGCGGGCCGCCGCCAGCCGGCGTGGTCGGCCTCGCTGGTGACGCCGTCGGCACGCTGCCCGGCGGGCAGTTCGGCGAGGAAGAACCGGGCGTCGTAGCGGCGCGGCTCCTCGGCGGGCGTGACCCAGTTGGCCCACGGCCGCAGCAGGTCGGCGCGCAGCACGAGCCCGTTGCGGGCGAGGAACTCGGCCAGGGACAGCTCACGGTCCACCAACGCCCGGCGGGCGTCGGCGTAGGCGGCGGTGTCGGCGACGACGGAGTCCGGATCGGGGCCGGCGAGCAGCACGCCGGACTCCTCGAACGTCTCCCGCACCGCGGCGCACACCAGGGCCCGCGCCAGGTCCACGGCACAGGCGAACCGCTCGGCCCACCACTGGGCGGGCGGACCGGTCCAGGCCACTGAGACGTCCGCGTCCCGCTGGTCCACGCCACCGCCGGGGAACACCGTCATGCCGCCCGCGAACGCCATGCCGACGACCCGGCGCAGCAGGAAGACCTCCAGGCCGCGCGAGCCGTCCCGGCCCAGGATCACGGTGGCGGCGTGCCGGGGCACGGCCGGTGGGCCCTGGGTCTTCGGTGCCATTGCCGCGGGCAGAACGAGTTCGGCCGGGAGTTCGCGCACGACCGCGAGCCTACGTGGACCACCCGGCAGGATGGACCCCATGCATGACGAACCCGACAGACCGGTGCGGTTCGGCCTGGTCGGCGCCGGACCGTGGGCGGCCGACGTGCACGCCCCGGCACTCGCCGCCCATCCGGGCACCGAACTGGTCGCCGTGTGGGCGCGCCGACCGGCGGCAGCGGGCGGGATCGCCCAGCGGCACGGGTGCGCCGTGGCCGCCGACCCGGACGCGTTGTTCGCGGACGTGGACGCCGTCGCGTTCGCCGTGCCGCCCGGTGTGCAGGCCGAACTGGCGGCCCG
>DASZXM010000451.1:0-3561 GCA_035546415.1 Pseudonocardiaceae bacterium | reverse complement strand
GAACTTCGCCGAGGCGATGGCGGACCAGGACCCACGCGCTGAGTTGAACAAGCTGCTCGACCATGGGGGTGCCGGGTGAAGTTCGACATTCGCATGTTCCCGCCGGGCACCGACGAGGACTCGCCGGTGTTCGTGATCTCGGTGGCGGCGCAACTGTCCGGCCTGCACGCCCAGACGCTGCGCAGCTACGACCGCATCGGCCTGGTGTCACCGGGCCGGGCGTCCGGCGGTGGTCGGCGCTATTCCGCCCGGGACATCGCCGTGCTGCGGGAGGTGCAGCGGCTGTCCCAGGAGGAAGGTGTCAACCTCGCTGGGATCAAGCGGATCATCGACCTGGAGAACGAGGTCGACGCGCTGCGGTCGCGGGTGAGCGAGTTGATCGAGGAGCTCGCGGCGGCGCATGCGGCGGCCGAGCAGGCGGCCGCGGCGGTGCACGCGTCGTACCGCAGGGACCTGGTGCCGGTGCGGCAGCAGCAGGCGCTGATGGTGTGGAAGCCGCAGCCGCGGCGCTGAACACGGAAAGACGCTCGGACAGGCCGGCCCGCGTGGCCGGCCTTCGGCGTTGCGCGGGTCAGTCGATGGTGAACGGGTCGTAGGAGATCCGGTCCAGGGGTGTGCCGGCGACGAGCATGCGGGACACCGTGGAGCGGATCATCGCCGGTGAGCCGGAGACGAGGACGTCGCGGTCGGCCCAGGCGCCGTACTTGGTGACGATGTCGGCGAGGGTGCCGTGCTCGGCGTTGCGGGTGCCCGGGTTCTGTTCCAGCACCGGCACGACCGTCAGCCACGGGTTCGCGCCGGCCAGCTGGTGCAGGTCGTCCAGGGCGTAGAGGTCGTCCTCGACCCGGCCGCCGTAGAACAGGTGCACGCGGGGGTTCTCGCCCCACTGGGCCAGGTCCTCCAGCAGGGCGTACATCGTGGCGATCCCGGTGCCGCCGGCGACCATGAGGACGTCCCGGTCGGTGTCCCGCTCGATGGCGAGCCTGCCCAGCGGCGGGCCGATGCGCCACATGTCGCCGACCTGGCCGTGCGCCACGATCGCCCGGCTGACCCACCCGCCGGCGACGCCGCGGATGTGGAACTCGATGATGCCGTCGTCGCGGGGCGCGTTGGCCGGGGTCATGTACCGCCACAGTCGCGCCCGCTGCGGCACCTCGATGCTCATGTACTGGCCGGGCCGGTACGGGATCGGGTAGTCCGGCTGCACCCTGACCCGCGCGAGGTCCCAGCCGAGGCGCTGGTGGTCGATGACCTGGGCCGGCCAGAACGCGGGGCCTTCGTCGGCGGCGGCCGCCTCCAGCATGGCCCGCGCCATGATCGTGTACGCCTCGGCCCACGCGCGCTCCACCGACGGGGTCCACGCGGCGCCGCTGTGCCGTTTGATCGAGGCCAGCAGTGCGGTGCCGACGGACTCGTACTGGGCGCTGACCACGCCGAACTTGCGGTGGTCCCGGCCTAGTTGGCGCAGGAACGGCATCAGCTCGTCGGGCCGGTCGATCATCTGGACCAGGTGCACGATCGCCCGCATGAGCCGGCTGCGCTGCACCTCCATGTTGATCGGGAACATCTCCCGGGCACCCGGGTTCAGCGTGAACAGCATGCCGTAGAAGAATTGTGCTACTTCGTCCTGGCGTGCCTCGATGCGCGCCCAGCTCTCCCTGACCAGGCGCACCATCGCGGTGGCACCGGAGGCGGGCTGACGTCTGGGCGGCTGGGACGGCACGGGGTTGACTACGGCGTTCGCTGTCATGGTCGGGGGGAAGTCTCCACCTCTGCGCGGGGCGTCGGCAAGACTCCCCTACGACGATCCGGCTGTCCCCCGACGGTTCGAACCCTAACTCGACATTGGCGGGATGCGGGACTTGATGGCACCTTCGGGTGAGATCAGGTGACGGACCGCGTGCCCCGCTCACCCCAATGGGCGAACCTCGTCACAGACTGCTGAGTTGATCATGGAACACGTGTATCCACGACCGGCGTGACTGCGCATCCACCCACGCCGACCGGGACCGCCGGACCGGACCTGCTGCTGCTCGAACTGTCCGAGCCAGCGCCCGTCGAGTCGAAACAGCAGGTCAGAGGGGATCTGTCGGCATGGGACCCGCTGCGCTGCCCGGATGCTCCCGGGTCGACCGGCGAGCATCTGCTGCAGGCCGCCTACGGCAGCACGGAGCGGGCGGCCCGGTTCTACTCCGACCAGATGCTGGACCGGCTGAACCCGACGATGATCGAGTTCGTCGGCCGGATGGAGATGGCGTTCGTCGCGACGGCCGATGCGCGCGGCGAGTGCGACTGCTCGTTCCGCGCCGGCCCGCCCGGGTTCCTGCGCGTGATCGACGAGCGGACCATCGCCTACCCCGAGTACCGCGGCAACGGGGTCATGGCGAGCCTGGGCAACATCAGCGAGAACCCGCGGATCGGCATCCTGATGGTGGACTTCGTGTCCGACCTGATCGGACTGCACGTCAACGGCACCGCGAGCATCGTGGAGGACGCCGTGCTCCGTGGCGAGCACCCCGACCTGCCGGTGGATACCGTGCGCGGGCGAGTGCCGGAGCGGTGGGTGCTGGTCCGCGTGGTGGAGGCGTACATCCACTGCCGCAAGCACATCCCGCGGATGGCGCCGGTGGACCGGACGCGCGGGTGGGGCTCGGACGACCCGCTGCCCAAGGGCGGCGACTACTTCGGCGTCAAGGCGGCCCAGGCCACGTCGGTCTGATCCACATCCCTCCCCGATCCACAACCCCTGTGCACAACCAGGGGCTTTTCTGTGGACAACACGCTTCGTCCTGTGCACAACCGGCTGGTCGACGGCCCCGGACCGATACGGTCGTGGTGGACGATCCGACGTCATCTGCATCACGTCTAGGTTGAGCGGAACACACTCAACTTTTCTGACGTTGAGCTTGGTGAGATGGTCGGCGCCCGGCGCCGGACCGGGGTTCCTGGACGAGGTGAGGGATGGACGCTTTCAACCCGACGACGAAGACACAGCAGGCGATCTCGTCGGCCGTACAGGCCGCGACGGTCGCCGGCAATCCGGATGTCGGCCCGGTGCACCTGCTCGGTGCGCTGCTGGCCCAGGCCGACGGGCTGACCGCACCACTGCTCTCGGCGGTCGGCGCGGAGCCGGAGAAGGTGCGCGCCGAGCTGGAGCAGCTGTCGCACGCGTTGCCGTCGGCCACCGGTGCCACCGTGTCCGCTCCCCAGTTCTCCCCGCCCGCGGTCCGCTCGCTGACGTACGCGCAGCGGCTGGCCACCGAGATGGGTGACGAGTACGTGTCCACCGAGCACCTGCTCACCGGCCTGGCGGCCGAGGGCGGTCCGGTGGCCGAACTGCTGCGCCGGCACGGCGCGACCGCGGACGCGCTACGCGAGGCGTTCGAGAAGGTGCGCGGCTCCGCGCGGGTCACCAGCCCCGACCCGGAGGGCACCTACAAGGCGCTGGAGAAGTACGGCGTCGACCTGACGGCGCGTGCCCGTGCCGGCGAGCTGGACCCGGTGATCGGCCGGGACGCGGAGATCCGCCGTGTGGTGCAGGTGCTGTCCCGGCGGACGAAG
>DASZXM010000450.1:0-6243 GCA_035546415.1 Pseudonocardiaceae bacterium | reverse complement strand
GGGGCCCGGTGCCGGACGGCACGCCGGTCCCGTCCACCGGCGGTCATCGCGCACCCACCGGCCGGAAGCCGAGGAACGTGTGGACGATGCCGCGCTGCCATCCGGGCATCCCCCGCTCCTCGACGGCCGTGTAGCCGGCGTCCCGCAGCCGCTGCTGGAAACGCCGTGCACCGTCGAACCGCAGGACGCTGCGCCACAGGTACCGGTACAGCGTCGTGTCGCGGGTGCACAGCCCGCCGAGCGGGATGATCACGCTCCAGCACACCGCGTGCCACACGGCCAGCGCCCGGTGCGAGTCGCGGACCGAGTACTCGTGGACGGCCAGCACACCACCGGGCCGCAGCAGGTCGCATAGCGCGCGCAACTGCCTGTCCGGGTCGGCCAGGTTGCGGATCAGGTAGGCGGCCAGCACCCCGTCGAACGGGCCGTGCACACCGGCGGCAGCGGCGTTCTCGATCGACGTGTGTACGAAGTGGACCGAGGCCGGCCACTGCTTCGCCCGGGCGCGGGCCAGCATGCCCTCGGACGCGTCGACAGCGACGATCCGTGCGTGCGGGGCGACCGACAGCAGGGCCGCGGTAGACGCGCCGGTGCCGCAACCGGCGTCCAGCAGCCGCAGCCCCCGGCCGCCGTCGGGCAGGGCCATCCGCCGGGCCGACAGCCGCAGGTGGTCGTGATAGCCGGGGTTGACACCGACCAGCCGGTCGTATGCCGGCGCACCGGCGTCGAACGCGCCGGCCAGGTGCGGTCGGGTGGTCATCCGCGGTCCTCCCGACGCGTGGCCTGCCGTTCCCAGAGCAGCAGCGTCGCGGTCACCAGCGCGAAGCCGAACAGGAAGTCCTCGATCGGGATGTCCCACGGCAGCCGCACACCGGTGAACTGACCGGGCGTGTACTCGACGATCGGTGCGGACAGCTTGGTCAACCACCCGTCCACCGGGATCTGGAATGCCACCACGATCACCATCGCCACCCAGTACGCCAGGCGGCGGAACAGGCCGGTGCGCAGGAAGAACAGCTCCCACACGCACACCACCACCACGGCCGCCACGGCCGGCACGGTGTAACCCAGCCCCGTCATCCGCGCCTCCGCAGCAGCGCCTGCACGCACCCGTAGGTGAGCACGCCACACACCGGCACGACCAGGAAGAACACCAGTTCCTCGACCGGAACGCCGAACGGCAGCCGGAACCCGGTGACGTAGCGCGGGTTGTACGTCCACACGCCTGCGGCGACGGCGATCGTGTCCCACACCAGGAACATCACGGCGACCGGCAGCACCGCACGGGCCAGCCGGGCCGGCCGCCGGTACACCCGCGCGCCGAGCAGTTCCAGGGGCGCGGTCACCACCAGGCAGCCGGCCATCAGGATCAGGTACTGCCAGTGGTCCATGTCAGCGGACACCTCCCGTCACGGCGACACCCCGGGCCCACAGCGCACGGACCAGCGCACCGGCGGCCACCCTGGCCCGCCGCGCGTTGCCCACCCGCGCGCGGTGCGTGAACACCGCGAAGTCACTGCTCTCGATGCGGTCGAGGATCTCCGAGTACAACACCAGCGCCGTGGCCACGCAGGGCCGCGACACCGGACGCAGCATCGCCACGCCCGACGCCGCGAACCGGTACACCGCGCGGGTCGTCGCGTGCTGGTCGGCCAGTGCGGCTCGCACCCGGTGGTCGGTCCGCCGGTGCCGCCGACACCAGGACAGCAGGTCCCGGTCCACGCCGAAGGCGGCCAGTTCGTCGGCCGGCAGGTACACCCGGCCGCGGTCGAGGTCCTCGGCGATGTCCCGCAGGAAATTGGTCAACTGGAACGCCCTGCCCAGCGCGGCGGCGTACGGCCGCGCTTCGTCCGCGGGCGCGACGGTGCCCAGCACCGGCAGCACCTGCAACCCGATCACCTCGGCCGAGCCGTACACGTAGCGGCCCAGCGCGGTCCGATCGGGATAGTCGGTGACGGTGAGGTCCATCCGCATCGACGTCAGGAAGTCGTCGAAGAGGTCCGGCGCGATGCCGTAGCGGACCGCCGTGTCCACGACGGCGGCCAGCACCGGATCGTCGCTGCGGCCGGCTCGCAGCCCGTCGGTGAGGTGCCCGGCCAGCCGGTCCAGCCCGGCGACCACGTCGGCCGGCCGGGTGTCCGGCGGTGGCGTGTCCACGATGTCGTCGGCCCAGCGGGCGAAGCCGTACAGCGCGTGGATCGCCGGGCGCTGCGCCGGAGTGAGCAGTTTCGTGGCGAGGTAGTAGGTTTTGCCGTGGCGGGCGTTGAGTTCCCGGCAGCGTCGGTAGGCGGCGCGCAACCGGGTGTCGGTCGGCGTCATCGCACGCTCCGGATGGTCCGTGCCGACGTCCGTGTTGCCGGCCGTGCCGGTGCGCCGGTGATCCGTTCGGCGGCGAGCCTGCCGGAGACGAGCGCGGTCGGCACTCCCACCCCGGGCACCGTCGCGCAGCCGGCCAGCACGACGTTGGCCACGCCACGGGGCAGGTTCGCCGGCCGGAACGGTCCGGTCTGGGCCACCGTGTGGGCGTACGAGAACGGCGTCCCCGCCACCAGTCCCTGCCGCGCCCAGCCGGCCGGCGTGACCAGGTGCGTCATCTCGACCCGACCGGGCAGCCCGGGAGCCAACCGTTCGGCCACGCACGCCAGCAACTGGTCGGCGTACCGGCCGCCGGTGCGGTCCCAGTCGATGCGACCGCGCTCCAGGTTCGGCGCCGGCGCGAGCACGTACCACAGGTCCCGGCCCGCGGGCGCGAGCCCGGGATCGGTGGCGGTCGGCCGGGTCACCAGCAGCGACGGATCGCTCATCACGCGGCCGTCGGCGATGATCTCGCGGAACGTCTCCTGCCAGGCGGCACCGAACAGGATCGTGTGGTGCGCGCCGCCGGCCTCCCGGCCGTTCGTGCCCAGGTGCAGCACGACGGCGGACGGTGCGGCACGCAGCCGCACCGGCCTGCGCGGCGTCCGGCCGAGCAGCCGATACGCCACGGGCAGTTCGGTGGTCAGCACCACCGCGTCGCACGGCACCCGCAGGCCGGTGTCGGTGCGCACGGCCCGTACCCGGGAACCGACCCGTTCCAGTGCGGTCACGGTCGTGTCGTAGTGGAACCGCACACCCGCCGACTCCGCGGCCGCTGCCAGGGCGTCCGGCACCGCCCGCATACCGCCGCGCGGGAACCACACGCCGGCCACGGTGTCCATGTAGGCGATCACCGCGTACACGGCCAGCGCGTCCCGGGGCGCCTGGCCGGCGTACAGCGACTGGAACGAGAACACGCGGCACAGCCGCTCGTCGCGCAGGAACCGCCGGATCGCCGGCTCCAACCGCCGGAAGGCACCCAACGCCACCAGCCGGCCCAGGTCCGGCGTGAGCAGGCCCAGCGGCGAGTCGACGTTGCTCGCGATGAACCGGCCGAACTCGGCCCGGTACAGCTCGGTCAGCCAGGCGCGCAGGCGCCGGTAACCAGCGGCTTCCCGGGCGCCCGCGAAGTCGGTGATCGCGTCGGCCATCGCATCGGCGTCGGTGTGCACGTCCAACCCGCTGCCGTCGGCGAACCGGGCCCGGTAGGCGGGATCGAGCCGGACCAGGTCCAGTCGGTCGCCGAGGTTCTCCCCCACGGCGGCCAGCGGTTCGGCGATCAGCTCCGGCATGGTCAGCACGGTCGGACCGGTGTCCACCCGGTAGCCACCCACGTCCAGCCGGCCGGCCCGGCCGCCCGGAGTGGCCGCCCGTTCGACCACGGTGACCTGCCGGCCGCGGCCGGCCAGGTGCAGCGCGGCGGCCAGACCGGCCAGACCCGCGCCGACGACGACCACGTGGTCGGTCGGTCCGCTGACGGTGCGCACCGCTACCGTGTCCGGTCCGTGCAGCGCAGTGCGGTGTCCCGCAGCGCAGCGGTGACGAAGCCGGGCAGTTCGCCGTCGGCCAGCCGGGCACACGCGGCAGCCACCCGGCTGTTGATCATCTCCTCCACGGCAGCCCGGGCACCGGTGACCTCGATGAGCCGTCGCCACTCACCGATGTCCACATCGGACAACCGGTCGCACTCGGCGAGATCGGTGAGCCGGGCGTGTTGCGCGGGCGTCGCCAGTTGTTCGGCCAGCACGACGACACTGGTGGCCTTGCCGTCGGCCAGGTCGTCGCTCGGCTTGCCGGTGATCGACGGACGCCCGAAGACGCCGAGCAGGTCGTCACGCAACTGATAGGCCTCGCCGACCAGTTCACCGTAGCCGCCGAGCACCGCGAGCACGTGATCGTCACAGCCGGCCAGCGCCGCGCCCAGCTCCAGCGGTCGGCGGACCGTGTAGTTGCCGGACTTGCGCCGTGCCACGTCCAACACCTCGTCCAGCGAGGGGTGCCGGCGCGCGTCGTTGATCAGGTCGGCGAACTGCCCGACGGCCAACTCACCACGCAGGACGTCGTAGCGGGGCCAGCCCCTGGCCAGTGACTCGGCACCGACGCCGCTGTCCCGCAACAGCTGCTCGGCCCACACCAGGCACAGGTCGCCGAGCAGCACGGCGGCGGACTCGCCGAAACGGTCGGCGGATCCGGCGAGCCCCTGCTCTCGGTGCCAGGCGGCGAGGCGGACGTGCACGGCCGGCTGCCCCCTGCGCAGCGACGCGCCGTCCATCACGTCGTCCTGCAACAGGGCGAACACGTGCAACAGCTCGGTGCTGGCCGCGACCCGCAGGCCGACCGGCCCCTCCGCCGCCCCGCACAGCCAGCCCAGGTACGTGAACAGGGACCGCACGCACTTGCCACCGGTGACGAACCCGCTCAGCAGGTCGGTGACGAACCGGGCGCCCAGCACGTCCCGCACGTGTTCGGCACACCGATCCCGGACGAACCGCACGAGCGTGTCGATCACCTGCTGCCGCACACCGGCCCGCCAGGAGTCGAGCCAGGCACGATCCACCGGATCGGCCACGAGCACAGGGCCCACGTCCCCGCCGGGCACCACCTGGTCGAGAGGCATGCGCGGTCTCCGATCTCACGACGTCAGCTGACCCGCGAGTACCCCAGCCAACCGATGCGAAACCGATGCAGCCTCCTCGGTGCACGAGCCGTGCACCGTTCGTCCTCGACCGACCCGACGTCACCAGGGCTCAGATGGCCAGTCCGGCCCCTCCGGACACCACGATCTCCTGGCCGGTGACGTACGCGGCATCGTCCGAGGCCAGGAACGCGACGGTCCTCGCGATGTCCTCGGGCGCACCGAGGCGACCGAGCGGATTCTGCTCCGCCATCGCCTTCATCGTCGCGGCGACGTCGTCGGACACCGTGCCCAGCGAACTCCGCGTCATGGGGGTGTCGGTGAATCCCGGGCTGACCGCGTTGATGCGGATGCGGCGCGGGGCGAGTTCGAGGGCAAGGGTGGGGATCATGGCGAGGAACGCGCCGTGCGACCCGGCCGCGACGCTGTTGCCGGTCAGACTGCGCGTCGCGCCGATACCCACGGTGACGATGACCGAGGCGCCGTCCGACAGCAGCGGCAGCGCTTTGACCAGCGTGAAGAACTGCCCCTTGGTGTTGACGGCGAACACCTCGTCGTAAGCGGCTTCGTCGGCGGTCTCCAGGGTCATCGGACGGCTGACGCCGGCGTTCAGGAACAGCGTCGTCAGACTGCCGAATCGCGCCCCGACCTCGGACACGACCTTGTCCGTGTCGACGAGCGAGCGCGCGTCAGCCCGCAGGACCAGGACATCGTCGGGAAGCTCCCGCCGCGCCCGAGTCACGCTCTCCGGACGTTGTCCGGTGACGGCGACGCGGTAACCGCGATTGTGCAGAATCTCGGCGGTCGCCTTCCCGATCCCGCTGGTGCCGCCGGTAATCAGGGCTGTAGGTGCCGACATGGTGATCACTCCATTGGTTGTCTCCGTGCATCATAGCGGACTATATAGTCCATAAAATGCCACTGGTGTTGCCGCGGGTTCATGCTGCTGGGGCGCTATGGGAGGATGGCGAAGACTAATTGGTCCAGCGTCTGGGCCTCGCAACCCAAGCGCGGTAATCTGGTACCTGTGACTTCCTCGAACGGCTCGTCGGCAGCCGCCGGCCGGCTGACGTCGCGCGGCGTGGCAACCCGCACCCGAATCGTCGAGGCCGCGGCGGACCTGATGTACGTGCGGGGAGTCAACGCCACCACGCTCGACGATGTGCGCGTTGCGAGCGGCACGAGTAAATCGCAGCTCTACCGGCATTTCGTCGACAAGGAGGCCCTGGTACGAGCAGTGGTCGCCCTCCGCG
>DASZXM010000449.1:0-10454 GCA_035546415.1 Pseudonocardiaceae bacterium | reverse complement strand
GTCCACCAGCGTTCGCACGACCTCCTCACCGGTCATGTAGAGGTCGTCGGGCGTGGCCCGGTTGTAGCCGTACGACCGGGGATCCAGCCCGCGGCTCGCCTCCCACTTGGCCACCACGGTGTTCGCGTACGTCGTGTACTCCGGCGTCGTGAAGTCGTGGTCCGGGATGCCGCCCCGGTCGTCGTACGTGACGTCCTTGGGACGCCGGCGGTTCTTCGCGCGGTTGAAGTACTCGGTGAGCACGTCCCGCGTGTCGTTGTCGCCGCCGATGTCGAACCACAGCACGTCCGGGTCGTAGTTCTCCACCAGTTCCAGCACCTGCGGCGCCTGGTAGTCCCGCACGTAGTCCCGGCCGGCCTGGTAGCCGGTGTAGGGCAGCGGTGCCAGTGTGTAGGGATTGCGTGGCGCGTGGCCCATCCACGGGTTGTCCGGGTTGAACCACTCGGGCAGCGAGTAGTACAGGCCGTTGCGCAGCCGCGGCGTGTGCTTGCGGGACGCGTCGAACAGCAGCCGGACGAGGTCCTTGTGCGGGCCGAGCGCGACCGCGTTGCGGCCGGACACCTTCGAGTCCCACAGCGCGAAGCCTTCGTGGTGCTTGCTGGTCAGCACGTAGTACTCGGCACCGGCGGACTGGATCAACCGCACCCAGCTGACCGGGTCGAACCGCGCCGCCGTGAACATGGGGATGAAGTCGTCGTAGTTGAAGCTCTCCCCGTACGTCCGCGCGTGGTACCCGTAGGTCGGATCGTCCGGGTTCTGCATGTTGTTCCAGTACCACTCGGCGTACTCCTGGCCGACCGGTCCCCACGCGGGCACCGAGTAGACGCCCCAGTGGATGAAGATGCCGAACTTGGCGTCGTCGAACCAGTAGGGCGCCTGATGGGTGGACAGCGACGCGTCCGTGGGCCGGTAGTCCGGCACGCCGAGGGTGACCGGCGCGCGCTGGGTGGTCAGCGTCGAGCCGCGCTCGGTGACCACGAACAGGCCGCTCGCCGACGTGCCCGGTGCGACGGTGCTGTCCACGCCGATCCGCACGGTGGCCTGCTCACCGGGTGCCAGCGACCGGATGTCGGCCGGTGCCACGGTCCGGCCGCCCGGCACGTGCACGTCCACGGTGACCGGACCGCCCGTGCCCAGCCACACGGTGCCGGCGTTGACGACGGTGGCCTCGAACGACTGCGGGCCGGCGTCGGTGAGCAGGCTGGTCGTGGAGTGCGTGCCGAGCAGGACGGCCGAACGGCCGTTCGCGGCGGGCTGCAGGGTGAGTGCGAAGACGTGCAGGCTGGACACGCCCGCCGCGGGTTGCGCCGTGGTGGGCAGGGTGAGGGCGACGGCGTCCTTCGTGGGGTCGATCCACACCTGGCCGGTGCTGATCGACACCGGGTTGTCGTCCACGGCGCCGCCGGGTGCGTAGCGGTAGGCGGACACCAGGGCGCCGGAGCCGGTGTACCAGTCCGGGCCGTTGAGCGAGCCCTGCGTGGTGCTGCCGTCGGCGTAGTGGACGGTCGCGGTGCCGCCGGTCGTGCCGTAGCTGGCGGCGACGAGGAACTCGGCGTTGAAGTATCTGCCCTGTGGCAGCGTGATCTGCTGGCCGACGGCGGCGATGTTGTTCTTCGCCCCGGCGGCCGCCGAGCCGAGTCGGAAGGGCAGACCGCCGACGGTCACGGTCTGGCCGACCGGCAGGTTCTCGGCGGGGAAGGTGTAGCCGGAGCCGTCGAAGTCGCCGTCGTGCGCGGTGGCGCTGTCGATGCCGTCGTTGTCGAAGTAGGCGTCCAGTGGGACGGGTACGGCCGGGGGAGCGGGGACGGCCGAGGTGTTCGGCGCGGTCGCGGCGGTCGCGATGCCCGGTGTGGTGGCGGCGAGCGCGGTGCCGGCGGCCGTGCCCAGTGCCATGCCCAGGACGTGTCGGCGGGGGAATGTCGTCATCTGACCTCCAGTTGGCCTGCCACGTGGTCGGATGTGTGTCGGCGTGAACTCGGTCATTCGGCTGTCGGCTTGCTGTGAGCCCGCAGAATGTGATGAGATTCATCCGATGAATGATCCTGGCTAGCATCGCGACACGCTGTCAAGAGGACAACCGGGACAAGCCCGTGCGGTACACGGTCGGACGGGTATCCTCGACACATCCGATGTCTGTGCTGCGTCCGTTCACTGGAAAAGGGTGCCCGTGGCCATTACCGATGAGGCGATCGAGAAGATCAAGGAGATGATCGTCAGCGGCGCGCTGCGACCCGGTGACCGGCTGCCGCGCGAGGCCGACCTGGCCGAACGCCTCGGGCTGTCCCGCAACTCGCTGCGTGAGGCGGTCAAGGCACTGTCCCTGATCCACGTGCTGGACGTGCGCCAGGGCGATGGCACGTACGTGACCAGCCTGGAACCGTCGGTGCTGCTGGACGCGATGGGCTTCGTCATCGACTTCCACCGCGACGACACGGTGCTGGAGTTCCTGGAGGTCAGGCGCATCCTGGAGCCTGCGGCCACGGCGATGGCGGCGGCCAACATGAAGCCCGACGACGTCGCCGAGCTGCGCGGTCTGCTGGACAAGCTGGGGGAGGACCCGTCGGTGGAGGAACTGGTCGCCAACGACCTGGAGTTCCACCGCCGGATCGCGCTGGGCTCCGGCAACCAGGTGCTGTGCTCCCTGGTGGAAGGCCTGTCCGGGCCGACGCAGCGGGCGCGGATCTGGCGCGGTCTGACGCAGGAGTCGGCGGTGGCGCGCACTCTGGCCGAGCACCGGGCGATCTGCGACGCGATCGCCGCCGGTCAGGCGGACGTGGCCCGCGCCTGGGCGACGGTACACGTGGCCGGTGTCGAGCAGTGGTTGCGTGAGGTGCTGACCGAGACACCTCCTGCCGGCTGATCGTCGTCTGTACCGTCGAGGAGTGGCGTTCACGAGACTGGTGCCGATCCTGCTGGTGGGCGATCTGCCGGCGGAGCGCGACTTCTACCTGCGGATCGGCTTCTCGCTGACGTACCAGGGCCCGGAGTTCCCGGACTTCGTGGCCGTCGGCGACGGCCCGGTCGAGTTCGGCCTGGAACGGCGGATCGGGTTCGACTGCGGCCTGCCCGACCAGGTCGTCACGTGGCAGATCGGCGTCAGTGACATCGACGAGGTGGCCGCCCGGCTGACGGCCGCGGGCGCCGAGTTCACCGAGGAGCGGATCAAGCCGCGTGACGACTGGTCCTACCGCCTCCTGCACACCCGAACCCCGAACGGCTACCGCCTGATTCTCGAAGGCGACCGCGAGGACGCCTGACCGTTCGGCCGGACGCACCGGGCGTCACACACCGGCGCAGGCCGCCTCGACCCGACCGACGAGCTGGGCGATCCGCATGTCACTGGGCAGCGCGAACGCCTGGAACGCCCCTGCGATGTCGTCCATCGCCTTGGCCAGCGCCGTGTACCGGTTGTCGTTCGCCTTCGCCCCGTCGGCGAGGTAGGCGGCGGCCGACAACCGGTAGCGAGTCGCACCGTCGACATGGGCCGTCAACTGCCCGGTCCGGGCGAACACCTCGCACGCGTCCTGTGCGTCGGACCGCTGCTCGTGACCACTCGTCAACGCCCATCCGAGCCCGACCCCGCCACCGCCGACCACGAGGCCGACGACGACCGCGACGAGCACGCTCCCGCGCCGCCGCGGCCGTGGCGCCCGCATTGCCGGACCGGGGCTCCCACCGCCGTCTGTCATCCCGCTGCCTGCCATCGACCCTCCAAGGTGTGGACACCGGATGGGATGTGATCACACGGCGGTTGGTTCCGGTTCACTCGGGCGTGCGGTGCTGTCCGCCGCTGTTGCCGTTGCGCTGCGGCAGTTGGTAGTCGGGCAGGCGGTGCGACAACTCCGACCGGTCGCCGACCGGGTCGCCCGCCGCGGCGAACTTGGCGTAGATCCGGCTCAGATGCACCCGGACGGTGCTCACACTGATGCCCAGCCGGCGTGCGGTGGCCTCCAGCGTGCTGCCGGTGCCGTACAGGGACAGCACTTCCAGTTCCCGCTGGCTCAGCCGAGGCGGCTCCAGGCTGATGATGAACGCGAGTTCCTGCGTCAGCGCCTGCTCGCCGGCGTGCACGGTGCGGATGGCGTCGGCGAGGGACTCCGAGTCACCACCTTTGATCAGGTAGCCGGACGCACCGGCCCGGATCGTGGCCTTGACGTGCTGGCGTTCCCCGTGCACGGACACGACGAGCACCCGAACGCCCGTCGCGCACAGGGTCGCGACGTTGTCCTCCGGTGCGTTGCCGTCGCCCAGCATCAGGTCGATGAGCACGACGTCCACCCGGACACCGGATGCCAGGTATTCCTCGACGCTCGTGCTGGTGGCGACCAATTCCAGGTCCGGGACCGGGTCGATCAGCGCCCGCTGGCCGAGCAGCACCATGGGATCGTTGTCGATCGCGGCGATCCGGATCATCTGCGCCACATCATCTCGATCGCTGTCGTCATCGTTGCCACCTCAGTTCCACCCGCGTGCCCTGCCCGGGCATGCTGTCCACCACTGCCTCGCCGCCGACGTCGGTCATCCGGCCGGTGATCGAGTCGGGTAAGCCGCGACCGTGCGGCGTGGTCGTGGGGTCGAAGCCCTGCCCCTGGTCGACGATGGTCACCGTCACCGCGTGACCGTCGGGCCCGCCGTCGGACCGCGCGGTCAACCAGGCCCGGTCCGTCCCGGCGTGCGCCGCGATGTTGTTCAGGGCTTCCCTGCTCGCCCCGCTCAGCGCGTCGACGACGGCGGCCGGCAGGTCGGCGGGCAGGTCGGAGAACTGGTAGTGGACCCGCAGGCCGTGGATGGCGTAGTCGCTGCCGGCCTTGGTGAGTGCCATGGACAGGTCGGTGAGCGTGCTCATCGGGTCGTCGGAGATGAGCCCGCGCAACAGATTGGCGCTCACGGCGCACTGTCGGCGGACCTCGTCGTCGTGCTGGTCCAGCCCGCCGGACGCGATGGCGGTGAGGATGGAGAGCGGACCGTCGTGCAACGCGCGGTAGCGGCGGATCTGCTCCCGCAGGTACCGAACCCGTTCCTGGCTGCGGGCGCGCGCCTCGGCAGCCTGGGCGTGCAGTTCGGCCACTTCCCGGGTGGCCTCGTCGGCCTGCCGGTCGGCGGTCAGCAGCCGGTGCGAGATCATGCCGGCGACCAGGGCGGCCCCGGCCACCCACAACCCGTCGGTGATGGTGGAGCCGATGACGCTGTGGTTGGCCGCCATCGCCTGCAGTTCGGCGACCACGTGCGCGGCGACGAGCGTGCCGCAGCCGATGACGGTCCGCCGGACCGGACTGTTCATGGCGATGACGACACCCGAGGTCTGCATGGCGGCTTCCAGGTCTGAGCCGTCGGCGTGGCTGAAGAAGCTGGGATGCACGGCCCGGGAGATCAACAGAATGCAACTGGCGACGACGATGATGTCGGTGACCACCACCCAGTCGGCCACGGTGCCCGTTCGCAGGACGACCAGTACGAACACGGCACCCCAGCCGAAGATCACCACGTAGATGAGCACGGCGAGCCACGGGACGGTGTAGGCGCCGAGCCGGATACCGGACGCGATCGCCACGACGAGCGGCGGAACGGCCACCAGACGCAGAAACACCACGACACCCGCCAGAACCCGACGGGTGTCGTGGTATCTCCGTGCCCCATCCAGCGCGCGCTGCCCTCCGCCGACCGTGACATCGTCATGCTCGGACCGCACGCGACAAGCATGCCCCCAACCGGGTGGACCGCGCTCGTCACACCCGTGCGACTATCAATCTCGATTAATCTGCGGCACGATTATGGCTGTTTGGGGGACCAGCACGGCACGACCGCCGAGTAATCGGAACACAGCAGAGTCGGGGTAGCACCTCCCTGGAGCGACCGATGACCCAGCCCGACCTGCCCGGTTCGACGGTCATGTCCGTGAGGCAAGCGGTACGGCCGGCACCGCGCCCGCCGGCCGTACCGCTCAGCGCGAGGACACCGGAAGAAGCTGTGACGACCACACACGCGACAGCACCGAGAGCCATCACGAGGCGGACCGTGGCCCGGAAGCCATCGGCGGCCACGCTGATCGCGGCGGTGGCCGTCCAGTCCTGCCAGGCGGTCCTGTGGCTCTTCGCCGGCCTGCTCATGACCATCGGCTACATGGGAGCCCACTGGAACGGCCCGGCGAAGGTCAACGAACCGGTGGCGGTGGTACTGATCATCGCGGCCATCCTGGCCTTCGCGGTGGGCGCCTTCGTACTGGCGCTGTCCGTCGGAGTGCTGGGCCGCTCCGAGGTGTGCCGCATCGCCAGCGTGATCTTCCAGGCAGTGTTCGGAGCACTGACATTGGCGGGCTCAGCGGAAATCATCCGGGAACGCTCGGCAGCGGGCCTGCGCATCGCCCTGGATCCGGCGACGGGCCCGGAGTTCCTGCTGACACCCACGGTGGTCGCGGCCATGCTGGCAAGCTGCATAGCGGCGGCTTCCCTTCTGCTGTGCCACCAGACGGCATGGGCAACGAGGGTCCGCTACCGCCGCCGCTACCGCTGAGCGGACGACCTCAACCCAGCCGGTACCAGTCCCGCGCGGTCTTCCCGAACACCGCCGCGGTCTCACCCTCGGACAACCCGCCACCGGCACACAACTCCCGCGCCAGCCGGACAACCTCTCCGTACCCGGTGACCAGCTCGCACACGGGCCAATCCGACCCGAACATCATCCGATCCGCCCCGAACGCCGCCACGACCACGTCCACGTACGGCTGAATCCGTCCGACGGACCAGTCGTCCCCGGCCTCCGTCACCAGCCCGGACACCTTGCACGCCGCGTTCGGCAACCCACCCAACTGCCGCACCGACGACGCCCACGGCTCCACCACACCCTGTGCGATCAACGGCTTGGCCAGGTGATCCAACACGAACCGCCCATCGGCCACCGTCCGGGTCAACTCCACCGCGGCCGGCAGCTGATGCGGCAACACCAACAGGTCGTACACCAACCCGGCAGCAGCCACGGCCCGAACCCCGGCGACGACGTCCGGCCGCGTCAACCACGACGGATCGGCTTCGTCCTGCGCCTGATGCCGAATTCCGACCAACAGATCCCCGCCCGCCGCGGACCGCAGCCGCGCCAACTCCCCGGCCACGTCCGCACCGGTGAGGTCGACCCACCCGACGACCCCACCCACCACATCCCGGTTCGCATCGGCGAGTGCCAGAAACGATTCGGTCTCCTCGACCGTGGACACGGTCTGCACGAGTACGGTCCGGTCCACCCCGGCCGATTCGACCCGATCCCGCAGATCGGCCACCCGATACGGCCGGTTGATCGACAACCCGGCGAGCCACGGATACTCCCGCTCCGCCGGGTCCCACAGATGGTGATGCGCGTCGACGATCACGACGCCACCCCGACCGGCGCGTCCCCACGCAGCAACCCTTCGGCCACCAGTTCCTCCCACACGCCCACCGGCACGGGCGCCGCGAACAACGAGGCGTTCCGCTCCATCTGCGCGGCCGACCGAGCCCCCAGACACACGGTCGCGACCGCCGGATGCGCCAACGGGAACTGGGCGGCCACCTGCGGCAGCGTGCACCCGTGCCGCTCACACACGTCGGCGATCCGATTGGCCCGCGCCACCAGTTCCGCGTCGGCCGGCTCGTAGTTGTAGTGCGCGTCCGGCGCCGGCCGGTCGGTCGCCAGGATGCCCGAGTTGAACACCCCGGCGGCAACGACAGACACACCCCGCGCCGAGCACAACGGCAACAGCTCGTCCATCGCCGACTGGTCCAGCAACGAGTACCGCCCGGCCAGCATGATCACGTCCAGGTCGGAGTGGGCGACGAACCGGGCGAGCATCTGCCACTGGTTCATCCCGGCGCCGAACCCGCCGATGACACCCTGGTCCCGCAGTTCCGCCAACGCGGGCAGCGCACCGTCCAACGCCTCCGCGTAGAAGTCGTCCGGGTCGTGCACGAACACCACGTCGACCCGGTCGACACCCAGCCGGGACAGCGACGACTCCAACGACCGCAGCACGCCGTCCCGGCTGTAGTCGCGCACCCGCCGCACCGATGCGGGCACGTCGAACCCCTCGTCGTCCCGGGAGTCCGCGCCACCCGGGTTGTCCACCAACAGCCGGCCGACCTTCGTCGACAGGACGACCTGCCGGCCGGCCAGCGCGGCCCCGAGCCGCCGTTCGGACAGACCCAGCCCGTAGTGCGGAGCGGTGTCGAAGTACCCCACCCCGGCGTCCAGCGCGGCCGCCACCGCGCCGGACGCGTCCTCGTCGGACACCGACCGGTACAGGTTGCCGATACCGGCCCCGCCGAACGCCAGCGGGCCCACGTGCAGGCCGGTCCGGCCGAGTGGCCGGACCGGCAGGTCGGAAAGGGTCAACGGAACTCTCCTAGTCCTGTGCCTTGCCGGACGTGATCCTCGCCAGCACCAGCGCGACCAGGATGATCGCCCCGTAGATGGCCTGCAACCAGTGCCCGGAGACACCGGCCAGGGTGAGGATGTTGTTGGTCAGGCCCAGCGCGAGCACACCGCACAGCGCCCCGAACAGCGTGCCCTTGCCGCCGTCCATGCTGATGCCGCCGATGACACACGCCGCGAACACCTGGAAGATCATGTTCTGGCCCTGGTCGGCACTCACCGACCCGAAGTGGCCGGTCATCAGCATGCCGGCGAACGCGGCCAGCAGACCGGCGGCCGTGAGCACCAGCCACGCGACCCGGTCGGTCCGGATACCGGCAGCCCGCGCCGCGTCCACGTTGCCGCCGACCGCGTACAGCGACCGGCCGTGCCGGAAGTAGCCCAGCCACACGATGCCGACGACGAACAGGAACCCGCACACCCACACCGACGCGGGCACCGTCAGCCACGACACGGAACCCAGGTACATGAACGAGTCGGGCACCGTCGACAGGCTCTCCCCGCCGGTGATGCCGGTCTGCAGGCCGCGGACCACGATCAGCATGCCGAGCGTGACGATGAACCCGGACAGCCGGAACTTCAGGATCAGCAACCCGTTGAAGCCACCGATCAGTACGCCGACCGCGAGGCAGACGGGGATCGCCGTCCACGACGGCCAGTCCGTGCCCAACCCGTACCCGGACTTCGGTGCCACCAGGGCCACGGCCAGGGCGGGCGCCAGGCCGATGGTCGACTCCAGCGACAGGTCGATCTTGCCGCTGATCAGGATCAGCGACTCGGCCAGCACCAGGATCGACAGCTCGGTCTGCTGCTGGAGCACGTTGATCAGGTTGGCGGAGCTGAGGAACACCGGCGAGATGAACGCGCCGACGATCAGCAGCGCGATGATCGCCGGGACCAGCGTGAAGTCCCGCAGCCGGGCCAACCGGAACGTGGGCTGCTCCCGACGCACCACGGCGTCCGGGTCGAGGCCGTTCGCCGTCTCCGGCGACGAACTGGCGAGGTTACTCATTCGACACCCTCCATAGCGGCGACGAGTTGGGCATCCGTCCAACCGGCCGGCAGTTCCCCGTGCACCTTGCCGTGCAGCAGCACGACCACCCGGTCGCACACCCGCAGGTCCTCGATCTCGTCGGACACCACGAGCACCCCGGTGCCCTGACGGGCCACCGTGTCCACGACGCCCAGCAGCGACTCCCGGGACCGCACGTCCACGCCCACGGTCGGGCTGATCAACACCAACGCCTTCGGCCCGTTGGCCAACGCCCTCGCCATGACGACCTTCTGCGCGTTGCCGCCGGACAGGCCGGCGACCGGCTGGTCCGGGCCGTCGGTCTTGATCGCCAGGTCGTCGATGGACCGCCAAGCCAGCTTGCGCCGCTTGGCGGGACTGACGAAACCACCGCGGCCCAACCGGTCCGCGACGGTCAGTGTCGAGTTCTCCGCGACGGACAGCAGCGGCACCAGACCTTCCTTGTGCCGGTCCTGCGGCACGAACCCGAGCCCGGCCCGCAACGCGTCCGGCACGCTGCCCGGCTGCGTGGCCCGCCCGGCGACGGTCACCTTGCCGGTGTCCTGCTTGCGCAGACCCACCACGGTCTCCGCGAACGACACCCGCCCGCTGCCGCCGACCCCGGCGACCCCGACCACCTCACCGGCTTTCACCGCCAGATCGACGTCCGCATAGTGCCCGGCCAGCGTCAGACGGTCGGTCGCGAGCACGACATCCGCGTCCGCCGGCACCGCGGGCCGGTCGTAGGCGACCGTTTCACCGGCCGACTCGCCGGTCATCGCCTCCACCAGCGCCGTCGGCGTGATGTCGGCGACCGGCCGGGTCAGCACGTGCCGCGCGTCGCGGAACACGGTGACCGTGTCGCAGATGTCGAACACCTCCTGCAGGTGGTGGGAGATGAACAGGAAGGTCACCCCACCTTCGCGCAGGGCGCGCATCCTGTCGAACAGCCGCTCGACGCCCCGGCCGTCCAACTGCGCCGTCGGTTCGTCCAGGATGACGAACCGGGCGCCCAGCGACAGCGCCCGCGCGATCTCCACCATCT
>DASZXM010000448.1:0-7595 GCA_035546415.1 Pseudonocardiaceae bacterium | reverse complement strand
GTCGTCGCTGTGCAGGATCATGGTGGCCCTGCCCAGATGTTCACCCGCCAGTCCGGAGTGGGCCCGGGCGATGTCGTGCAGGTGGCGGGAGAGATCGGTGGACGGCAACGCGGGCGAGTCCGCGACGACGACCAGGTCCAGCTGGTCGGCGTCGATGTTGCGGGCCCGGGTGCGGGCGCGTTGGGCCGGGCTGATGCCGGGGCTGCCGACCATCAGCTCGGTCAGGAGTTCGCCGCTGAGTCGCTCGCTGGCGTCGGCGACCGCCCGCTCCTTGAGGATGAGCAGGCCCAGGATGTGCGTGGCCCGTTCGACCGTGCGCAGATCCATGTCGTCGGAGACGCCGTGGTCGGCTCCTGCCTTCCGGCTCCACGCCAGCGCGCCGAGGTCGCTGTCGCCCGCCTGGATCGACGCCACGGTGAGCGCCACTCCGGCGGTGTCGACCGAGGTCGTGCAGCGGCCGGAGCGGTGTGCGTTCCGGACGGCGTCGGCCAGGTCGGTCGCTGACGGCGTCGGGCACGGGGTCGACGCCGAGTCCCGGCGCACGAGGGTCGCACCGGTCCGGTCCAGGAGTGCGACGGTGCCGCCCAACTGGTCGGCGAGCAACTGGGCGACGTCGTCCGGCGTCCCGCCACCCAGGACCGCGCCGGTCAGGGCTTCGTGGATCGCCTGCGCCCGTTCCATGACGGCCACGTACTCCTCGATCTTCCGGTACGCGATCCGCAGTTCCTGCAAGGCGTTCCGGCTCGCCTCGTAGAGCCGGGCGTTGTCCAGGGCGACCGCGGCGTGGTCGGCGAACGCGCTCAGCAGCGCGATCTCGTCGGCCTGAAAGGATCGCTCGGAGCGGTCCGCGGCGAACAGGGCGCCGATCACGTCGCCGCGGATGACCAGGGGCACACCGAGAAGCGCGACGAGGTCCTCGGTGACGACCAGGCGGTCGAATCCCGGATCGTGCTTGATCAGCGTGGTGGTGGCGTAGTTGCGCACCCAGTGCGGACTCCGGGACGCCAGCACCTTGCCGCCCAGCCCCACGTCTGCCGGTATGCACGCCGTCAGGAACGACGGCGAGATCGTGCCCTCCGACGCCCTTGCCGACAGTTTGCCGTCCGCGCCGACCAGCGACAGATAGGTGAAATCCGTGCCGATCAGATCGTGGGCGTGATGGACGATCGACTGCAGTACCTCGTCGAGTTCGCCGAGCGCGGTGAGCGATTTGGCGGTCGCGTACAACGACGCCAGTTCCCGCTGTCGGCGCACGAGCGCGCGCGACTCCGTCTCGCCATCGAGGTCACCGGCCACAGTGCCATCCCTCCTGCGCATCGGGTGGGCGAAAGACCCACCGAATGGTCGCGAGGCGTGGATGATGCACACCTCAGCGACAGGGTAACGGCGCCCTACTATGACCGTCATCACCTGCCCGTGCTATCGACGAAGGCGGCATGTATGGCAGCCCCACTGGCACAACCCGACGAACAGTCCGGCTATCTCGGCGCCGACGTGTCCCCGACACGACGCCGCGGCTTCCGGAAACTGCTGGCCGTGGGGCTGATCGGCAGCTCCATCGAGTGGTACGACTTCTTTCTCTACGGCACCGCGGCCGCATTGGTGTTTCCCCATGTGTTCTTTCCGCATGCCTCGGCACTGACCGGAACCCTGCTGGCCTTCAGCACGTTCTGGGCGGGATTCGTGGCCCGACCGGTCGGTGGGGTGCTCGCCGGGCACCTCGGTGACAAGTACGGCCGCAAGCCGGTCGTCGTCACCTGTCTGGCCAGCATGGGTGCCGCGACGTTCCTGATCGGCTGCCTGCCCAGCGCCGCGACCGTCGGCGCGCTGGCGCCGACGCTGCTGGTCATCCTGCGGTTCGTGCAAGGGCTCGCGGCGGGCGGACAGTGGGGCGGCATCGTGCTTCTCCTCACCGAGTCGGCGGGCCCCAAGCGGCGCGGTTTCGCCGGAACGTTCGGGCAGACCAGTGTTCCCGTCGCCGTGATCATCTCGAACCTGATCTTCGTGGCCGCCAGCGGCCTGATGCCCAACGACGCCTTCCTCAGCTGGGGCTGGCGCATTCCGTTCCTGTTCAGTGTCGTGATGTTCGGGGTGGTTCTCTACATCCAGACGAAGGTGGAGGACACGCCGGAGTTCCGCGAACTCCAGCGGGAGGTGGCGCGGCCGGAACGCGCGGTGGTCCGGGCGCCGCTGGCACAGGTGCTGCGCAGCAAGTGGGGCACGATCCTGCTCGGTTGCGGACTCCTGTCCGCCACCAACAGCCTGTTCTACGTCAGCATCTCCGGACTGCTCAGCTACGGCACCGATTCTCTCGGGCTGAAGCGCGACCCCCTGCTCGCGGTCGTGCTGATCAGTTCCGTGGCGATGCTGGTGACCCTGCCGTGGTCGGGTCACATCTCCGACAAGGTGGGTCGCCGGCCGCTGATCCTGATCGGTGGGCTGGGCGTCGCCGTCTGGGCGTTCCCGTACTTCCGGCTCGTCGACACCGCGTCGCTGCCGCTGATCTTCGTCGCGGTGATGGTGGGTTTCGTGTTCCAGTGCCTCACCTACGGCCCGATCGCGAGCTTCCTCGGCGAACTGTTCGCGCCCAACGTCCGCTATTCCGGCGCGTCGCTGGCGTACCAGCTGTCCGCGATCATCGTCAGCGGTGGCACGCCGTTCCTGATGACGGCGCTGATCGCCAAGACCGGGAGCACCGTGCCGGTCGCCATCTACATCCTCGCCATGGGCGTGATCACGTTCGTCTGCGCATGGTTCCTGCCCGAGACGAACACCGCTGAGATCCGCGACGATCCGCAGACCATCCCGGGCACGCAGCTCTACCGCTGACTGTCCCGTGCCGGTGCCGAAACTCGGAGAAGAGGCCAGCGTGAGTGCAACATCGTCCAAGGGCGCACGGACACGCCGGTTCGCCATCCTGGCGACGGCGGTGCTGGTGGCGGGCACGACCCAGTTGCTCGGGGCCGGATCCGCCACCGCCACCGAGGCCGGCCGCTCGACGGCGCCGCAGTGCGCCGGGCTGGATCAGCTGCCGATCCCCGCATCGGTGATGAGCCTGCCGACGACCGGTGGTCGTGTCGAGTCGACCACCGTGGCCACCAGCGTCCTCAGTGGCCGGACGGTCGAGTACTGCCAGGTGGACGCGGACATCTTTCCCGTCGATCCGTCCGCACCGGACATCAAGATGCGCGTCGACCTGCCGTACGGCTGGAACCACAAGGCGTTGATGTTCGGTGGCGGCGGCTACGACGGCTCCATTCCCGACCTGACGGAGAACGTGCCGTTCGGCCCCACCGACCAGCCGGTGCCGTTGGCCCGGGGTTATGCGACGTTCGCCAGCGACTCGGGTCACGAGCAGATTCCGACGGCCCCACCGTCGCTGGACGGGTCGTTCGGCGTGAACGACGAGGCACTGGTCAACTTCGCCGCCGGTGACGCACTGAAGAAGACACGGGACGCCAGTCTGTTCCTCATCCGGCACGCCTACCGGACGAACCCCACGGAGGTCTATTTCGCGGGCGGTTCCACAGGCGGCCGCGAAGCCCTCGTCGTGGCACAGCGGTGGCCGACGGCGTTCGACGGCGTGATCGCCGCGTATCCGGCCTGGAACAACCTCAGTGAGGTGCTGGACCTGGGGTACCTCGCGCAGGTCCTCTCCCGCCCCGGCGCGTTCCCGGGGCCCGACAAGCAGACACTGCTGTACAACAGCGTCATCAACGCGTGCGACGGGCTGGACGGTGTGCGGGACAACGTCGTCTCGGACCCGAGCGGCTGTCACTTCGACCCGCACGTGCTGCGCTGTCCCGGTGGCGCCGACACCGGCCCGACGTGTCTGTCGGACGCCCAGATCGGGGCGGTGATCGCGATGTCCACGCCGTTCCGGTGGCCCTACCGGGTCGCCAGCGGCGAGACCGGGTACCCGGGCTTCCCGTTCCTCTCCGGGTCGGACATGCGGACCCCGTTCCTCGGGTTCGGCACCACGGCGCCCGCCAATCCGATGCCGGTGACCAGCGGCTACGGGATGCAGTACTGGGACCAGTGGGTGAAGTACTTCCTGACCCGCGACCCCGGTTACGACTCCCTCACCGTGGACCCGAGGCACCCCGGACAGTGGCTGGGCCGGATCAGCTATCTGTCCACGATCGAGGACCGCAACGACGCCGACCTCCGCCCGTTCGCCCGCGCCGGCGGCAAACTGATCCTGATGCACGGCGCGGCCGACGAACTGGTCTCACCACTGTCCACGAGCGACTACTACCGACGGGTGCGCGCCGTGGTGGGTCCGGCACGGACCAGCGGTTTCCTGCGCTACTACGTGGTGCCCGGCGCGAACCACGCGAACTTCGGCACGCCGGCGTTCGCCGCCAGCTGGGACTCGCTCACCGCACTGGAGCGGTGGGTCGAGAAGGGACAGCCGCCCGTGAACCCGGTCGTGGCGGACGCGAACCACGGCAACCGCACCCGCCCGCTCTGCGACTACCCGGACTGGCCCCGCTACCGCGCCGGCGATCCGAACAGCGCATCGAGCTTCGTCTGCACCCGCTGACCGGCGGCGCGGGTCACGGCGCCGGTCACGACACGCTCCGGCGGTCGTGACCGGCCCGGTGGCCTGCGCGATGCCGGCCGGGCGTCGTGCCGACCAGCGCGCTGAAGGCGGCGATGAAGTGGCTCGGGTTGGCCCAGCCGCACGCCCGCGCGACGTGGGTCGTGTCGTGGCCGTCGGCGAGCAGGACCAGCGCGTGGTAGATGCGCAGTTGGGTGCGCCACTCGTAGAAGGTCATACCGAGTTCGTCGTGGAACAGCCGGCTCAGGGTGCGTGCACTGGCGCCGACCGTTCGCCCGAGATCGGTCAGCGAGGCACTGTCCGCCGGGCTCTCGCGCAGCAATCGGGCGACGGCCCGCAGTCGGTCGTCCTGGGGTTCGGGCAGGTGCAGCGGCTGCTCGGGTGCTTCGTGGAGTTCGTCGACGAGGACGCGCCGCAGGCGCGCGTGAGCGGCGCGGTGGGCCGCGACCGCCGCGGGGTCGTCGTTACGTGGGCCCGTGAGGGTGAGCAGGGCTTCCCGAGCCAGGTCGGAGACCGTCAGCACCGCAGGACGGTCGGGCACCAGCCGCGCCAGGGATGGCGGCAGGAACACGATCCGCATGTCCGTGTCGCCGTGGGCGCGGTGCTGGTGGGTGAACCCGGCGGGTGTCCAGGCGACCCGGTTGGCGGGAACGATCGACGTGCCGCGTTCGGTGTGCACCGAAAGGACGCCGCGCGCCGCGTACACCAGATGGCCCTGTGGATGGCGCCGCACCGGGCCGGTTTCCCCGGACGGCCAGGTATGCGCGCCACCGGACGGCCAGAGGCGTGACGTCACGCCCTGCCGGGCGGTTTGGCGGCCTCGGGGCATGGGGTGGCATTCTATCGGTAGCCGGTCACACCGTCTGCGGACGACAGTGCGGGCATGGGTACGACGATGCGAGCAGCGGTCTGTGTCCGGGCGGGTGGCCCGGAGGTCCTGGACGTCCGCGAGGTGCCGGTGCCGGCGGTCCGGGAGGGTTGGAGCCTGGTGCGGGTGCGCGGCGCCGGTCTGAACCGGTCGGAACTCCGGACCCGGCAGGGGCATTCCCCGAACGTGACGTTTCCCCGGGTGCTCGGGATCGAATGCGTGGGGACCGTGGCGGTCTCGACCGACCCCGCCGTGCCGGAGGGCACGACCGTCGCGGCCGTGATGGGAGAAATGGGCCGGGAGTTCGACGGCGGTTACGCCGAGTACGCCTTGCTGCCGAACGCGCTGTTGATGCCGATCACCACGACGCTGCCCTGGGACGTCCTGGCGGCGCTACCCGAGACGTACCTGACCGCGTACGGCGCGCTGGACGCGCTGGGGGCCACGCGCGGACGGCTGCTGATCCGTGGTGGTACCTCGTCGGTGGGACTGGCGGCCGCCTCGATCGCGGCCGGTCGGGGCGTCGAGACCGCGGCCACGACCCGGCGGCACGACCGGCTCGACGCGCTGACCGCGGCCGGCGTCGATCACCCGCTCCTGGACACCGGCGGATCGCTGGCGGCACGCGTGCACTCGATCTGGCCCGGCGGTCCGGACCATGTCCTGGATCTCGTCGGGGCGGGCACCGCGGTCGACTCGCTGCGCCTGGTCCGGCGCGGCGGGACGGTGTGCGTGTCGGGTTCGTTGAGCGGATGGGTCATCCCGGATCTCGAACCGATCGCGATGATCCCCTCCGGAACCAGGCTCACGGCGTTCCACAGCGACAGTCTCCGGGGCGGCGCGGGCACGACCGTGCTGCGGCGCATCGTCCGCGAAGTCGAGGCCGGCGCCTACCGACCCAACGTCGACCGCGTCGTCGGCCTGGACGGCATCGTGGCGGCCCACCGGTACATGGAGGACAACCGCGCCGTCGGGAAGATCGTCCTGGTGCCCTGAACCGTCTCCCCCGTCACCCCGGGAGCGCGGCGCACAGCCGGTCCAGGGTGGCGGTGACCTCGGTGACCAACGCGGGGGCCCGTTCGACGGCCTCGCCGGCCAGGTGCAGGTCCTCGGCGATCTGGCGGCCGGACTGGCCGCTCCCCACGACGAGCACCGCGCCGGGCGGCAGCCGTTCGAGACCGTGTAGTCGGCCGAGTGCACCTGCGTGACGTCGTCGGGCAGCCGGGCGGCCAGGCGTGGCGTGCGTGGCGCCTGGTAAGGCCCGGTGGCGCCCATGACATGGTCACGGTGAGCGGCCGCCAGTGGTGTCGACCACGAACCGGCCGAGGTTGTCGGCGCGCAGCCGGGTGACGGCGATGCCTTCGACCACGGGCGGCCCGAAGGACCGCGCGTAGGCGGCCAGGTGGTCGACGATCTCGTCGCGCACCATGAAGCCGTGCGGATCGGCGCCGGCGTAGGGAAAAACCGGGCAGCTGACACTGCCAGTTCGGTGTGACGAGGCAGGACGGCCGGGCCGGCGCCGATCACCACGACAGTCCTGTGTCGACCGTCCAGCTCGTTCTCGGACACGGGAGAAGTACACGCAGCGGCGATGTCGGACTCGTCCGGAACAGCACCGCGTTACGCGGCCGCCCGTTCGTTACCGCGATGAAGCGAACTCCTCCCATCGCGGACATCATGACGTTATGATGTCTCAATGGTCGACGACGGGCGGCGCGCACCGCTCTACGCGGTCGTGGAGCGGGTCCTCGCCGGTGAGATCCGGGACGGCTCGTTGGCCGTCGGCGTCCAACTGCCGACCGAGGACCAGTTGGTCGACCGGTTCCGGGTCAGCCGGATCACCGTGCGCCGCGCCGTGCAGAACCTGGTCGCCCGAGGGCTGGTCGAGGTGCGGCGAGGCCGGGGCACGTTCGTCGCGGCGCCCCGGATCACCCAGCAGCTGACGGCGCTCACCGGGTTCGTGGAGGACATGGTGGCCGCCGGACGCATGGCGGCCGCCCGCGTCCTGTGCGTCGACGTGGTTCCCGCCGCCCCGCCGGTGGCCCGCGAGTTGGACGTCGACCCGGGCACGCGCATCACCCACATCGAGCGGATCCGCCTGGCCGACGGCCGGCCGATCTCCCTTGACAACACCTACCTGCCGCTGGACATCGGCGAGCGGGT
>DASZXM010000447.1:0-3080 GCA_035546415.1 Pseudonocardiaceae bacterium | reverse complement strand
GTATTCGGTCTGTCCGTTGTCGTCGGACACCAGCAGCGCCTGGCCGGCAGGCAGGTTGGGGCCGACATTCTCGTCACCGGCGATCACCGTCGTGCTCGGCGCGTTGTGTCCGGTCTCGTTCAGAGCGTTGGGGTCCCGGGGGATGTCGTCGCACACCGCCCACGTCGTCGCCGCCTGGCCGGCCTTGGGTAGCACGGTCGGGCCGGCCGGGATGCCGGTGAGCCTGCCCATCGGCATGCCCGTCAGCTGGTCGTCATCGACTGTGGTGGGAGTCACCACCTGTGGGGCGGTCCCGCCGGTGTTGTTGCTGCCGCCCGAGTTGCCGCCGTTGCCCTGCTGCTGCTGTTGCTGCGCGGCGGCCAGCAGTAGGCGGGCGGACGCCAGGTTGAAGACCGGGATCAGCTCGTGGGGGTTCTGGCTGACGACGTAGATCGAACCGGAGGGCTGCGCGATGACGATGCCGCTGTCCGGCACGGTCGGGGCCGGGTCGAGGACCCCGAACAGCAGGAAACCCACGAGGCCCACGACGCTGACGATCACGCCCACGATGGTCGACCGCTTGTGCGATCTCATCGGGTCGTGCAGCATCACCGGGTCCTTGCGGACCAGGGCGGACTCCATCCGGCGCAGCACGAAGCGATACGCCTGAACCTGTGACTTGGTAGTCGGTGTTGACGGCATTCTCGTCCTGTACGTCTCCCGGTCGCGGTACCGTTCGGCAGAATAGTCCGCCTAGGGGCTGCGAGATGGCAGAACGAGGGGAAGACCGAGCGGATGTCCGTAACCACACCTCGACCGGGTCCGCCGGCTCCTGGCATGGGGGCCGGACCGCCACCGGCGGCCGCGGCCGCCGCGGCCCAGGCAGCGGCGGCGATGCGGGCGGCGATCACCGCCCGCCGCCGCACGATCGGCATCAGCCTGGGCGCGTTCCCCGTGGCGAACCTGGTGGTCGTCGAAGTCGGCCTCGCCATCGGGCTGATCCTGCTGGCCATCGACGTCACGAAGCTGCTGTACGTCGGCATCGGCGTGCTGGCGCTGGCGGTGATCATCGCGCTCCTGCGGTGGAACGGTCGGTGGTTCACCCAGTGGGTGGGTCTCACCGTCCGCTACACGTTCCGGTCGCACGTCCGGACCGTGGACCCCGTGCCGCCGGTTGACGAGACGTTCGTCCCGGAAGTGAACGCCGTCATCGGCCCCGAGGACGCCCGGGTCAACCTGCTGCGGCTCGTCGTGCCGGACCTCGTCGTGGCACAGGGCACGGACCACGAACGCCGCCAGGTCGGCATCGCGTGGCACGACGGCTCGTGGACGGCGGTCCTGCTGGTCGAGCCGATGCCCGCGCTGATCACGCAGGTGGGCGCCACACCGAACCTGCCGCTCGGCGCGCTGGCGCCGTGCCTGGAGGACCGGGGTGTGGTGCTGGACGCCATCCAGGTGATCTGGCACTGCTACCCGGGCAGCGCGTCGCTGCCGGTGACGTCCCCCGCGCTGGCTTCCTACCTGGAGGTCCTCGGCCCACTGCCGGCGGCGGCCCGGCGAACGACGTGGATCGCGGTCCGTTTGGACCCGCGCCGGTGCCCGGCGGCGATCAGCGAGCGCGGTGGTGGCGTCGTCGGCGCGCACCGGGCGCTAATCGGTGCCCTGTCCCGGGTGCGCAGCGCGCTGGAGGCACGGGGTGTGCCGACCAGGCCGCTGGACCCGGACGAACTGCTGCGCGCCGGCGTATCGGCCGCCGAGCTGGTCGGTGCGGCCCGCGGCAACATCCGCGTCGGCCTGCGCGAACGGTGGGCGGGCGTGACGACGGCGGGCATCGGCCACGCCAGCTACGCGATCACCCACTGGCCGAAGGGCCGCAACGTCAACAGCATCAACGGTCTGACCGGCATCCGCGCGCTGTCCTCGACGGTCGCGATGTCGATCTCACCCAGCGGTGAGGACGGTCAGGTCGGGCTGCGCGGGCTGGTCCGGGTGAGCGCCCGCACACCGGGTGAGCTGCACGACGCGAACCAGCGCCTGCACACGATGGCCAACCGGCTGAACGTGTCGCTGACACCGCTGCGCGGCCTGCAGATGTCCGGCCTCGCGGCGACGCTCCCGCTGGGAGGTGCCGCCTGATGGGCCGCCTCCTCAACGCGCACAGCCAGTCCGGCGTGGCGCCGGAGTTCCTCGTGTCACCGGCGATGCTGGACGCGGTCAGCCCGTCCGGCGACCGCGGTGGCATGGTGATCGGCTCGGGCATGAACAACGAGCCGCTGTCGGTGTCGGTCCTGCGGCCGTCGCCGACGCGGATCGTGTGCGTCGGCGGCCTGTACCTGGCACGTCAGCTGGCGCTGCGCGCGATGGCGACGGGTGCGTGGGTCGTCGTCGCGACGGCGCGCCCGGCGGCGTGGCAGGTGCTCGCGAAGGCGGCCGGCGAGGGGCCGGACGGCCGGCCGGTGCCGCTGGTGCAGATCCGGCGGCTCAACCCCGTCGAGCTGCCAAGGGCGACCGAGGACGGCCCGCTGCTGGTCATGCACGACGGTGGGTCGACGCCGCAGGAGCTGTTCCCGCCCAGGTCGGCGTGGCAGACGACGGTGTACGTGCTGCCGTACCTGCACCCGCAGGCGACGGCGATGGCCAACTCGGCGGACCTGGTGTTGTTGCAGCGTCAACCGGTCGGGCAGGCCCAGTTGGCGGCCCGGATCTGGCGGTTGCCGCCACCGTTGGTGCAGCAACTGGTGAACCTGAAAGAGGATCAGGTGGTGGCCCTCGGCCGCAACCTGTGGCGCCCCGTTCGGCTGCTGACCACGCCCGGGGAGAAGCAGATCCTCGGGCCGGTGCGGCGCGGGGACTGAGACGGCGCGGGCACTGAGACGGCGCGGGCACTGAGGCCGCGCGGGGTCTGAGGCCGCGCGGCGACCGAGACGGCCCGGGCACCGAGGCGGGGCATCGGCATCTCGCTGCGGAGCATCGCGTTGAGGGCGTGTCGCCGCAGGCATCTCGCTGAGGCGACGACACGCCCGGGCCTGGCTCTGCTGGCTCGGCGTGTCGACCACCCGACGAAACGATGGCGGCCCAGGCCTATGCCCGGAGCCGCGGTC
>DASZXM010000446.1:0-11562 GCA_035546415.1 Pseudonocardiaceae bacterium | reverse complement strand
CGGGCCTGGTGGTCGCACCGCAGGCGAACGACTGGCAGAACTCCACCTTCCCCGACTACGAGGGGGCCGTCGACGCCGAGGCGGCCAGCGTCCACACCGGACACGACAGGTACTGGAACTACATAGACACGCTGAACATGGCGGTGCCGTCGTTCGCGCGACTGGGCGTGATGAACGACAGTTCGGCGAACGTCCTCTGGTCGGGCGGCAACGGCTGGGCGATCGCGGCCTGGCCAGGGTGCGTGGGCGTGTTCCTGCTGGCCGGACAGTAGGTCGCCACCCTGACCCCGGCCTGCGCCGGAACACCGTCGTGACCGTGCACATGTCGCGCCGCTGAGGAGATCGCATGACCATTTCCCGCCGAACACTGTTGGGTTCCACCGGTGCCGCCGTCGTGGCGTCCTCGGTTCTGCCGGGCCTGGCGTCGGCCCGGCAGAATCCGTCGCGGACGTTCACCGACGCGGCCGACTACACCGTCACCAAGCTGCGTGCCACGGCGCCGGGCATCACGTCGTTCCCGGTCGGCACGAAGTTCGAGAAGTGGACGTTCTCGTCCAACGGTGACTGGGTCGGTGGCTTCTGGCCCGGGCTGCTGTGGCTGTCCTGGCTCTACACCGGCGAAGACCGGTTCCGGACACTGGCCGAGACGATGGCGCTGAAACTGGCGCCGCGCGAGACCGACACCACCACACACGACGTCGGTTTCCTGTTCACGCCGTCCTGGATCACGGCATGGCGGCTGACCGGCGACCCGAAATGGCGCGACGGCGCCGTCACCGCCGCCGGTTCGCTGATCCAGCGGTACAACCCGGCCGGCAAATTCATCCGGGCCTGGGGGGCGCTGGGCACGCCGGACAACGCCGGCCGGGCCATCATGGACACGATCATGAACCTGGACCTGCTGGTGTTCGCCACTGAACAGACGGGTGACCCGAAGTACCTGGACATCGCCGTGGCGCACGCGCGGACCCAGCAGACGTACTTCCCGCGGCCGGACGGGTCGACGCCGCACGTGTTCGACTTCGACCCGGTCACCGGCGCGCCGATCGGGCCGAACACCGTGCAGGGCTACAGCCCGACGTCGTGCTGGTCGCGCGGCCAGTCGTGGGGCGTCTACGGCTTCACCACGATGTTCCGGCGCACCGGCGAACGGGATTTCCTGGCCACCGCACGAAAACTCGCCGACTACGCGCTGGGCGCGCTGACGCCGGACCACGTGCCGGTGTGGGACTACAAGGCGCCGCAGGAACCGTACGACATCAAGGACGCCTCAGCGGGCGCGATCATGGCGTGCGGCCTGTTGGACCTGTCGGTCGCGGCACACGAGCCGCGCTACCGGCAGGCGGCGCTGGACATCCTGTCGGCGCTCTCGCGGACGTGCCTGACGGTCCGGTCGACCCGCGCGGACGCCGTCGTGGCGCGGTGCACCCGCAACCGGCCGGCCGAGGACGGCATCGAGATCTCCCTGCCGTACGCGGACTACTACCTGTTGGAAGGGCTGCTGCGGGTGCTGCGGCCGGAACAGGTGGCGAAGGCCATCGGGTTGTGATGCGGCAGAGCGCGTGACCAGGGTCGCCGCCGTCGCCGGTGGCGACGACGGCGACCGGCACGTCCGGCTGTCCGGTGGTACGCCCGGGACCCTAGGCGGGCACGACCTCGGCGGAGTTGATGACGATCTGCGTCTTCGGCACGTCCTGGGCGCCGGTCGGGACGGCCGCGATCTGGTCGACGACGTCCTGGCCGGAGACGACCTTGCCGAACACGGCGTAGCCCCAGCCGTCCTGGCCCGGGTGGTCGAGGAAGTCGTTGTTCTTCACGTTGATGAAGAACTGCGCACTGGCCGAGTGCGGGTCCGAGGTGCGGGCCATGGCCAGGCTGTAGGTGACGTTCTTCAGGCCGTTGCGGGCCTCGTTCTCCACCCGGTTGGGTGCGGGCTTCTGGCGCATGTTCGTGTCGAAGCCACCGCCCTGGATCATGAAGTCGCCGATGACCCGGTGGAAGATCGTGCCGGTGTAGTGGCCGCTGTTGACGTACCCCAGGAAGTTCGCCACCGTCTTGGGCGCCTTCGCGTCGTCGAGTTCGAGCACGATGTCGCCCACGTTGGTGGACAGGCGAACGTTGGTCATGGTGTTCCTCAGCTGTCGATCTTCGGGATTCGCCCGCCAGTCTCTCACAGGCGGGTTCCCACCGCCGGTCAGCCACGACGCGGGTGCCGGGGTCCGCCGTCGGGTGGCCGACCCCGGCTGTGGCGTCGCGTCAGGACGGGCGGGCCACCAGAAGCGGGCACGTGGCGTGGTAGACCAGCGCCTGGCTGGTCGAGCCGAGCACCATGCCGGTGAACCCGCCCCGGCCGCGACTGCCCACCACGAGCAGTTGCGCCGACGCGGCCACCCGCAGCAGGTGGTCGGCCGGCCGGTCCTTGGCCACGTCGCGCCGGACCGACACGTCCGGGTACTTCTCCTGCCAGCCGGCCAGGCGTTCGGCGAGGACCTGTTCCTCCTCGGTCCGCACCGCGTCCCAGTCGATCGGGACCGGGACGTTCGCGTACGCGGCCTCCCACGGGTGGTCGGACCACGTGTGCACGGCGACCAGGTCGGCGCCGCGCAGCGACGCCTCCTCGAACGCCAGCGCGACGGCCGCCGCGCTGGCCGGTGAGCCGTCGATGCCCACGACGACCGGCCCGGTGCCGGGATCGTCCCGGATCACGGCGACCGGGCAGTGGCCGTGCGCGGCCAGGGCGACGGCGTGCGAGCCGACCAGGATGCCGGTGAAGCCGCCCAGGCCGCGCGAGCCGAGGACCAGCATGCGCGCGGCGCGCGACTCGTCGATCAGCGCGGGCGTTGCGGGCGCGAAGACGACTTCGGTCGTCACTTCGACGTCCGGGTGGCTGGTGGCCAACTCGGCCCGGACGTCGTCGACCTGCTGCCGGCCCACGGTCTGGAGTTCGTCGATGAGGTCCGGACTCACGTCGCCGCCCGCGGCGTAGCCGGGCAGGGCGGCGAACACAGCGGACACCAGCCGGAGCGGCAGGTGTCCGCGGGTCGCTTCGTCCGCCGCCCACCGGGCGGCGTGGCGGGCCGACTCCGATCCGTCGATGCCGACGACGATCGGCGTGCCCACGATGTCACTACTGGTCATGGCGCCATCCTTCGTCGTGGACGGTGCCCTCGTCCAGAGCGTCAGTCCACGTGTTTCATCACAGGCCACAGCTGCGCCCACGTGCCGTGTGGCCGCTGACACAGGTAGATCGTCGCGTGGTTGTCGACCTCCTCGTCACGCACGTTGTCGGGCATGGTGATCGGGGCGATCTTCCGCACGTCGGACCAGCCGCGGTGCAGTTGGTCGGGTGTGAACTCGCCGACACACAGGGCCTCGGTCGGCGTGCCGGCCGGTGGGCCCCAGGTGCCGTAGGCGTTCTGTGAGCTGACGATCGGGTTGTGCACGCCCTGGCCGGGGCCGAGGATCGTGAGCGCACCGGCTTCCCCGTAGTTGCTGGTGAAGATCGGTGTGTCCGGCGGGAGCGTGTCGGCCACCTGGTGGACCTGGTCGACGAACGACGGCCAGCCGAACGTCTCCAGGGGCGTCGGGTTGAGCGCCCGGACCGCGTTCTGGACGCCGGCCGGCAGGATCGGCAGACCGATGAGGACGGCGAACACGCCGCCGACGATGATCGCGATCCGCAACCGGACCGTGCTGCCGTTCTCCTGGTCGAAGTGGACCGCGCCCGCGGCGAACAGCGCCACCAGCGCCGGGGCCGGGTAATAGGACTTGCCGCCGCTGGCGGTGAAGGCGACCAGGACGACGGCGGCCGCCGTGAGGAGCCAGCGCCACTCCCGGTTGCGCCACAGCCAGCGGGCACCCAGCACCCACAGGGCGATCAGCGGCGGACCGGCCAGCAGGAGCAGCAGGACGGGCACCTGGGCGAGCGAGCCGAGCGGGCCGCCGCTGCGCGCGGACAGCACCGCGGCCATCTGGAACTCGGGGAAACCGTTGGTGGCGGCCCAGATCGCGTTCGGCAGTTCCAGCACGGTGGCGACGGCGGCGGCCAGCCACGGGCCCGCCGTGCGGAACGTTTCCCGTCGCCACACCACCAGTCCGACGGCGACGCCGAGCACGAGGACGATGACGGTGTTCTTGTTCTCCATGCCCAGTCCGAGCACGGCGCCGACCAGCAGCCACGCGGGGATCGTGTTGACGCGCAACGCCCTGGCCATGGCGACGAACGCGGCCGCCCAGAAGAGCTGGTCGGTGACGGTGGTGCCGAACAGGACGGACGATGCGACGAACGCCGGACTGGCCGCGATGGCCGCGGCCGCGATGGACTGCCCCCGGGTCCGGCCGCCCAGTTCCGCGGCCAGCTTGGCGGCCAGCAGGATGCAGCCCAGTTGCGCCGCGATGGCCAGGACGCGCAGCGGGAGCACACCGCCGGGCAGGTCGGCCGCCAGCCGGGCCAGGAACGGTGTCAGCGGCGGCTGGTCCACGTACCCCCAGGCCGGGTGCCGGCCGCTGATGACGTAGTAGAACTCGTCGCGGTGCCAGCCGTAGCGGGTTGCCACGGCCAGGTGGATCACGCCGGCGAGGGCGGTGATCGCCCCGACCGGTCGCCAGGCGATCTTCGGGACCTCGCGTCGGTCGGTTCTCGTTAACTCTCCGGTCTCGCTCATGACTCCCCCTGATCCGGTACGAATGCGTTGAGCAGGATGTGGTGGACCGTGATCCGGCACGTGTCGTCGCGGAGCATCGCCGAATCGGGGTCGCCCTTGCGGTGCCAGGCGAACCACGCGATGGTCTCGACGATGAACCGGGCCGCGGTCGGAATGTCGGGCACGTCGCGGATCAGTCCCGCGTCGATGCGTGTGCGCAGGTAGGTGGCCAGGTCGTCGAACGTCGACCGGCGGCGCTCGACGAAGTAGAACTGGAACAGCTCGGGCAGTTCGGGCGCGCACCGCTCGATCAGGCCGAGCAACCGCTGGTTGTTCTCGACGAACGCGTACAGGTCGTCGATGATCTCGCCGAGCTCCTCGCGGATCGGCGGGATCCGGCGCCGGTCGAGGGCCGCCTTGACGTTCGGGATGCGGGCGCTGCCGGCCCAGTCGGCGGCCAGGTCGGCCAGTCGGTCCTCGGCGGGCAGTTGTACCGGCAGGGGCAGGCTGTCGACCTTCTCCGGGTTGATCGTGTTGAGCAGCGCCAGGTAGAGCAGCACCTCCTTGGACTGGACGTAGGTGTAGAGGGCGCCGTGGCTCAGGCCGAGGGCCTTGGCCACGTCGGAGATGCCGGCGGCGCGGTAACCCTTGGCGCGGAAGACCTGTTCGGCGGCGTCGGCGATGTTCGAGAGCGAGCGGGTGTTCGGCCGTCCTGCCACGCGACCCATTATTGACTGACTGAGTCAGTCAGTCAATGAGCGGGGTCGGAGCGGGCCCTTGCGGGCGCCCGTCAGTAGCGTTCGGCGTAGTGGGTCGGCGGTTCGCCGAAGATCTGCTTGAAGTCCCGGGCCAGGTGCGGCTGGTCGGCGTAGCCCAACTCGGCCGCCAGCGCCGCCCAGTCGACCGGCGAACCCTTGGCCAGCCGCTCGGTGACCTCGTGCAGCCGATACCGCCGTATCGTCCACTTCGGACCGACACCGACGTACTCGGCGAACAGCCGCTGCAGTTGCCGCACGGTCGTTCCGACATCCCGGGCCAGCGAGTCCACCCTGGTCAACTCCGGCTTGGCGGCGATCCCGGCCACGATGTCGGCGGCCTCGTCGGCTCTCGGGTCCGGTTCCGGCAGGTGCGCCACCAGGAACCGCTCGACCGTCGTCACGTCGGCGATCACGGGTGGCTCCCCCGCGAACACGTCCGCGGCCGATATCACCCGGTCGGTGATCGTGGACACCGAGCGGCCCAGGAACGGCCGGAAGCAGCCGGGACGGAACGCCACGCCGAAGACCCCGCCGTCGCCGGACAGGGTCTTGATCTGGTGCCGGCTGCCCACACCGGTGACGACCGCTCCCCCGGTCCCGAACGTCAGGTGGACGTTCGGGTACGGCACCACCTTCTGCGCGTACGGCGTCTCGTAGTGCCATGTGACGACCCAGAAGTGGTCCACGTACCCGGCCAGCGCGGGCGGCGGCGCCGGGTAGGCGTGCCGCTGGAACGTCGCCCACGCGCCGCCCAGTTCCCGAGCGTCCCTGGTCACGTGCCCGAGTGTATGTCGCGTTTGTTCAAGACCCCGGTCACCGTCCGTGGCTAGCGTGGCCGCCATGTCCAACACCCGACTCATGGCCGCCGCCGTCGGTCCCGTCCTCGACGTCGTCCGCGAGATCAAGCCCGACCAGCTGGCGCTGCCCACGCCGTGCACCGAGTACGACGTGCGTCGACTCGTGCACCACCTGCTGTTCTGGGGACCGTCGCTGGAAGGCGCCGCGCGCAAGGAGATCGTGGCGCCGCCCGCGCCCGCCGAAGGCGACGTCGACCTCACCGACGGCGACTGGAACGCCGACCTGCGGGCACACCTGGAACGGACCGCCACCGCGTGGAGCGCACCGGACGCGTGGCACGGCACCACGTACATGGGGGCACCGAACGAGATGCCCGCCGACCTCATCGGCGGGATGATCGCGGGCGAGTTCGTCGTCCACGGATGGGATCTGGCGCGCGCCACCGGGCAACGGCCGGTGTGGGACGAGGACCTGCTGGCCCACCTGTACGCGGAGACCGGGAAGTCCGTCGAGATGGGCCGCGGGATGGGCATGTTCGCCGCCGAGGTGGCCGTGCCGGCGACCGCGGACACCCTGGACCGACTGGTCGGCCTGACCGGTCGCGATCCCGGTTGGACGGCGTGACCGCCGGACTGTCGGAGCGACCGGCCACACTGCCCTCATGGCAGAGCTGACCCGGCAGGAGATCTCGGACGCCGTCACCGGTCTCGGGTGGCGCGGCGTGCTGGCCCGGTTGACCGCGTTCGTCCGTGTCGGATCGATCGACGAGGCGGCCGACGTCGCCCGGCGGATCGTCGGCGGCGTGGGCCGGGACGCCGCCGACCACGTGCGGGTGGACGTGCGGGCCGACCGGGCGGTCGTGACGGTGCAGCCGTTCGCCGCGGCACGGACCACGCGGCGGGACTTCGAGATCGCCCGGCGGATCACCGAGATCGCCGCCGATGCCGGACTGCGGACCGAGCCCGTCGCGGGCGGCCCGCGGACGGTCCAGGTCGTCGAGATCGCCGTCGACGCCCTGGACATCCCGTTGGTGCGGCCGTTCTGGCGGGCCGTCTTCGGCTACGTCGACGAGGTGCCCGGCAGCGGCCCGACCGACCCGCTGGTCGACCCGCACGGCGAGCAGCCGTCGATCTGGTTCCAGCAGATGGACGCGCCCCGCCCGCAGCGCAACCGGATCCACTTCGACGTCTCCGTACCGCACGACGAGGCAGCCGCCCGCATCCGGGCCACCCTGGACGCGGGCGGTGTGCTGCTGTCCGACGCGGAGGCGCCGGCGTTCTGGGTGCTGGCCGACCCGGAGGGCAACGAGGTCTGCGTGACCACCTGGCAGGGCCGCGACTAGCCTGTGTCAGGCGGTCACCAGGCCGGTCCGGTAGGCGAACACGACCGCCTGCACGCGATCGCGCAGGTCGAGTTTGGTGAGGATGCGCGACACGTACGTCTTCACCGTTTCCGCGCTGATGACGAGTTCCGCCGCGATCTCGGCGTTGGACCGGCCGTCCGCGATCAGTTTCAGGACCTCGACCTCGCGCTGGGTCAACGCGGACAGCGGGTGGTCGCCGGACGGCGACTCCGGGTCGGCCGGCCGCACGCGGCCGGCGAAGCGGCCGACCAGCGTGCGGGTCACCGCGGGCGCCAGCAGGGAGTCTCCCCCGGCGATCGTGCGGACCCCGGCCACCAGCTCGGCCGGTGTCGCGTCCTTGAGCAGGAAGCCGCTCGCACCCGCGCGCAGCGCGTCGTACACGTACTCGTCGACGTTGAACGTCGTCACCACCAGCACCTTCACCGGTGCCGCCACGCCCGGCCCGGCCAGCAGCCGGGTCGCCTCGATGCCGTCCAGGACCGGCATCCGGACGTCCATCACGACGACGTCCGGGTGCGTCCGGGCGGCCCGGTCCACCGCTGCGCGGCCATCGCCCGCCTCGCCGACGACCTCCATGTCGGGCTGGGCGTCCAGGATCGTCACGTACCCCGCCCGCACCAGCGCCTGGTCGTCGCAGACCAGTACCCGGATCGTCACTGCCGCTCCCCCACCGGAATCCGCGCGTGCACCGTGAACCCGCCGCCCTCCCGCGCGCCGGCACGCAGCTCACCGCCGAACCCGCCGACCCGCGCCCGCAGGCCGGCCAGGCCGTGGCCGGGCCGGTCGGACAGGGCCACGACCGGGCCGTCGTTGGTGACGTCGACGTCGATCTCGTCGGCGCCGTAGCGCACCCGCACCGCCGTCCGCTCGCCCGGTGCGTGCTTGCGCGCGTTCGTCAGCGCCTCCTGCACGACCCGGTACGTCGCCAGGGCGACGCCGTCGCCGCCGGCGACCGGGGTGCCCTCCTCGGTCAGCTCGACGGGTTGGCCCGCCGAGCACGCCTGCTCGACCAGGTCGCGCAGCGTCCCGGTGGTGGGCGCACGGCCGGTGTGCAGGACGTCGAGCAGGTTGCGCAGCTCGGTCAGCGCGCGCCGGCCCGTGTCGCTGACCGCCGTCAACGCGACGGTGACGCGGTCCCGGTCGGCGAGCAGGAACTGCGTCGCGTCCGCCTGTACCACCATGGCCGTGACGTGGTGGGTGACGACGTCGTGCAGTTCGCGGGCGATGCGGGCGCGTTCCTCCGCCGCCGCCGACGCAGCCGCCTGCCGGTGCCGTTCGGCCGACCGCCACCGCTCGGCACGCACCCACGCGCCGGCACCCCAACACGCGACCAGCACCAGGTAGAACGTGCCGAAGTCGAGCGCGCTCTCCGGCGAACCCCTGCCGTGCAACACGATCGCCAGCACGGCGTAGCCGAGCGTGCCGACGGCCATGGTGGTGCGCCGGTACCGCTCCACGTAGGTGCCCGCGCTGTAGAGCGCGAGCACGACGCCCACGCTGGTGAACGACGGCGGGTAGCCGATCGACTGGTCCACCGCGAACGCCAGCCCGACGACGGCCAGCGACAGCGTCGGGCGGACGCGGCGCAGCATCAGCGGCAGGCACTGCGCCAGTTCCAGTGCCAGGCCGACCGCGTCGGTCCGCCGTGTCACGAACTGGCCCAGGATCACACCGGGGTTGATCGGGGTCAGGGCCACCGCCGTGAACGCGACGGTGATCACGCTGTCCTGCACCAGGACGGCCAGCGCCCGCCACCACCCGACGATCACCCGTACCCATCGGGGCCACGTCTCGAGCACCGCGTGAGCCTAGCGGCAGATTCGGGTATCCCCGGTGATGGCCACGACGAAGGTACATCCCGAACGCATCCGCAACGGCAGCCGCTCCGACGCCGCCGACCCGATCACGGCCTACCTGCGTGGACAGGTGGACCAGCTGCACGCCACCGACATGGCGGTGCGACTGCGGGAACCCGACGGCATCCACGACATGCGGGTGACCGTGCGCCGGCTGCGCGGCACGCTGCGCACGTTCCGCAAGGCCCTCGGCCGGCACGACGCCCTCGGTGCCGAGCTGAAATGGCTGTCCGGTGTGCTGGGAGCCGCACGGGACGCCGAGGTCCTGCACCGGCACCTGACCAAGCAGATCGACGCGACACCGTCGGAGCTGGTGCTCGGACCGGTGCGGGCACAACTGGAACGACAGTTGAGCAGGCCGACGGCGGATGCCGGCGCAGCGGTGCTCACCGCATTGGAGAGCGGGCGTTACCTGGCGCTGCTGGACACGGTCGACCGGCTGGTCGACACGGGCCGCCCGATACCCGAGCGGGCACTGCCGAAGCTGGTCGGCAAGGCCTACCGGAAGGCCGAGCGCGCGATGCGCGCCGCCGAGCGGGCCACCGACCGGGACGCCGCGCTGCACGAGGTGCGCAAGGCGGCCCGCAGGCTGCGCTACGCGTGCGAGGCCGTCGCGCCCCTGGTCGGCAAACCCGCGCGGCGGACGCGCAAGCGGGCCAAGCGCGTGCAGGACGTCCTCGGCCGGCACCACGACCTCGTCAGCCTGCGGGCACCGCTGCGCGACGCCGGTGTGCAGGCGCACCTGGACGGGGCCAACGGGTTCACGTTCGGCCTGCTGCACGGCAGGGCCGTCGAGCTGGCCCGGCAGGCGGAGGCGGAGTTCCCGCCCGCGTGGCGCCGGCTGGCCCGGCCGAAGGCCACCCGCTGGATGCGCCGCTGACGGACCGGTCCCGGGCCCGCGCCGTAGTGTGAGAGTCAACAGTGATGACGGTGGGGGTTGTCGGGTCATGTTCGAGCTGTCCGACCTCTTGTCGCAGGTGCTCGGGGCCGCGTTGCAGAGCGTGTTCGAGGTCGCGTTCGGCACCAGCAGGGACTGGGCGTACCGCAAGCGGCTGGCGCGCCACCTGGTGTCGCCGGACGCGTTGCTGCGGCGGATCGAGCCGACGGTGGCCGCCGTGCGCGACGAGCACCTGCCGGACCTGCCCGACCACGAATGGGAGGCTGCCGGGTACGCCGTGCGGGACTCGCTGGCACTGGTCGTCCCGATCCGACTGCCCGGCGACTACCAACTGCTGCGCGACGCGAACGCGTTGCGGGCACACGTGAGCGACCGGGCGGCAGGCGTGCCGCGGTCGGCCGGGCTGGGCGAGTCGGGCGAGCGCGCCTACCACCTGCTGCTCACCGGCTGCTGCGATGCGCTGGTGGGCGAGGTGAACGCGTCGCCGCGGCTGGCCGCGCTGATCCACTCCCTGTCGCTCAACGACATCGACCTGGCGACCGGGCAGATCGTGCGGATGCTGACCGACCTGCTCGGCCAGCCGCGCATGGCCGACCTGCTGTTCGAGCAGCGCTACGTCGACTTCGTCACCGAGACGATGCACACGTTCGAACTGTTCGGCGTCAGCAGCGGCCGCGCACCGGCCCGGCAGACGTTCGACGACTCCTACGTGAGCCTCGCGCTGACCCGCAGGGCGCGCGACGAACGCCAGCGGGACCTGACCGGCGCCGGCACCGACGGCACGAACGCGATCGTGGACATTCCGCGCGTGCTGCTGCAGGGCGGCGCAGGCGCCGGCAAGACGACATTCCTGTTGCGGCTGCGCCTGTTGGCCGCGCGCCGGGTGTTCGGCACGCGGGACACCGACGGGCCGGACGTGATGCCGTTCTTCGTGCCGCTGCGCCGATACACCGACCAGGAGTTCCCCGGGCTGGAGGACCTGATCGCGGTCGACGCGCGGGCGCTGGCCGGGGAACGGCCGACCGGGTGGGTCAGCTCGATCTTCCGGGACGGTCGCGGCATGCTCCTGGTGGACGGGCTGGACGAGCTGACGTCCGAACGCCGCGCCGACGCCACGACATGGCTGGGCGAGCTGATCGCCGCCTACCCGAGGTCGCGATTCGTGGTGACGTCCCGGCCGTCCGCCGTGGACCGGTCCTGGGTGGAGGAGCACGGGTTCGCCACGTTCGACCTGCTGCCGCTGTCC